>JBFYMH010000001.1:0-7463 GCA_041305005.1 Thermoplasmatales archaeon
TACCTCAAATAACAACTCTTCACCTGCGAGTTCGCTTAGGCTGTAACCGGCTCGTTCCAGATCTTCTGCGAATATGTATTGCGAATACATTAGCGGAATGATATATATGCGACGCATGAAATAAGTTCTATTAAATTCGATTGATCTGTTAAATAGCCAAGGGTTAATCTGCCCCTCGGACTCGATGCTGACATTTATGTGATCTTCAGTAATGTTTATAATGCTTAGATTAAAGATATAACCAAAATAATTTAAAGTGTAATTTGTTCCTACTACCGGGGAGCTTTTTATAATAATCTTTGTATCAGTCCAATTCGCTGTTGTTGCATCAGGAAAAACGAATCCTAGTTTAGCTCCATCACTAATTAAAGTTGTTTGCTCCGTTAAATTTCTAGTTTTTGTTGGTGTTGTAATTATTACCGCTGTTTCATTTGTTGTATTAATTATCTTAGATGAATTTTCCCAAATATAATATGGAGCAATAGGATCATATATAGAATCCACAGCGTTTTCAAAGTCTTCCATTAAGATTCCTGCCGGCATTGTAAAGTTATTAACGTAATCCTCGACATTAAACCATTTTAGAACCATGTTCTCGTCTGTGAGATTAACTACCTCAACAGTTTGATTTAAAATATCTCCTGTAATGACTTTTGTACTAAACGTATCACCTATTTTGAGTTTTTTTGCCCCGTATGCTTTCTCAGGGGGTATAGGTCCAATAGTTACTTTATCACCTTCTTTTAATCCGATAAGTCCCTCCATAAAACCTTCAATACCATACATGTAAGTTTCGTAACCTTCAGGCGGATATTCGCTCTGATTCAGGGTAATAAAAAAGTTCGCCGGTGTACCACCAGTTTTATTTATTGTATCATTGTATGAAGAATCAAAAACTGAATTATTCGAAGCGTATCTACCAATGTAACTTACATCAACGCAATCGCCAAGTTCTATAGTGCTTTTGTTTTTCAGAATGTCTTGGCCGTATTCCAATACTAATAACGCAGATATCGCACAAACTACAATAATAACTAATGCTATAACAGCTAACTTTTCTTTTTGCATGGCTGAGTCGAATGAAGTTTTTGTATATTAAGTTAAGCCCTGTGGCTCATCCATGTTCTATCAATAACATATCTAACAAATCTGGCAGCAAGTAGAGCAGTCTCGCCTTTGTCAAATGGTGGGCATACTTCTACGACATCAAAACCGATAAGCTGCGATGAAAAACTATCTATGCATTCGATGACGTCGGAGGGTGTAAGGCCGAAAGTTTCTGGTGTGCTGGTGCCAGGTGCATATGCTGGGTCTAAAATATCGATATCAAGTGTCAGATAAATTTTTTTGTTTTTAAGATGTTTTTTTGCATCATTTATCGCTTTTTTAATTCCATTTTCTTTAATAAAAAATGAGTCCCTGTAAAAAAGTTTTTTGTTTTTTGCTTCTTCAAACTCTTCTTTTTCAACTGATCTTATACCAAGAACCGCAATGTTTTCTATGCCGATATGGTCAGAGATGCGCCTTATAACGCAAGCGTGGTTGTATTGCTCGTTTTCATATTGTTGTCTGAAATCAATATGTGCATCAAGTGACAAAACAGCTATGTCCTTGGGGAAAGCCTGTATAATACCTGGTGTTATTGAATGTTCACCACCGATTGCTATCGGAAATTTGTTTTTTTTCAACAAACCAGAAGTGAAATCTCTGACTTTTTTAACCATAACTTCGGGCTTATCGTTTTTAACATCAAGATCACCGTAATCATGAAACTTTATGTCTCTTAGATCAACGCCTGTTTTTATGTTGTATGTTTCAAAATTCCAGCCAGCCTGTCTTATTTCTTTAGGCGCCTGATCTGCACCATGTCTAAAAGAAGAAGTCTTATCATATGGTACCCCAAATATAACAAACTCTGCATCATTAAAACTTGATTCAGCGTCGGCGAAATAATTTGGAAAAACCATACTTATCATTACTTCATAAATCTTGTATAAATAAAGCAATGGCCAGAAGTTAGATCCTTGTTATCTTCTTTTTACCGAGTGCTTCCAGATACAATACTTCCTTACCTGGTTCAAGTTGTCCTTTAAATTCGTCTGGTATGGGCATCTCAAAAGTCTGATAAGTCTCCATATCCATCAGCTGAACCTGATCTTCCCCTATCAGCGCAAGCACTTGTGCACTTCTTTTGTCTATCATTGGAACCTGCACCTTATGTTTAACTGGGTGAACAATACTTTTTTTCTGTCCATCGAAAATACCTATAGCCTCAATTCGTGCTTTTGCTTCTCCATGCTTCCCGGGTTTAGATGTAGACATACTCACAATTTTGCATGGTTCCTCATCGATGATTATATATCTGTTTACTTTTAATTCTCTAACTTCAGCCAACTCTTTCATATCTTTATTCTCCTTCTGGCACCTTATAAACTACATCGTGTTCTCTAACTTTGTCGTTAAGTTTTATACCAACAGAATCTCCTGCTTTTACAGATTGAACAGGGTTCTTATCGATTTGCATACTCTGAATTTTTTGTTTGAAATCTGTATGCGACCCGACAATGTGAATGGTATCGCCTATTTTAAGATTACCATCTGTTATTTTTATAGCGGCTACACCAATATGCCCGAAGAAATGTTCAATCACACCTATCTTCTCTTCAACCATATCCCTAATTCACCAATCAATAATACAACATCGTATACTTATATAATATGCAAACCCTAAAAAGTTTTATTCAACTATTTCATAGATAGCTTTCTTGCCATGTTTATTGCAGACGAAAGCCTCCCAAGATCTATCCCAATCCATTGGACTTGCACATATCGGACATGCTAGATTTTCGATGAGCTCTCTATGTTGCTTTGTACTAGTTTTTAGGACCTGTGCCTTTATTTTTTTTGTTGGATCGAGAGAATCCATAACATAGACCTCGCCACCAACAGGTAGAAAAGGCCTCGCCTCGGATTTCATCCTTTTCTTACGATAAGCTTTCATTTGCTGTTTGTACTTCTCCATCATTGTTTGTCTTCGGCCCATAGTATCAACCAGGTATTCAGTATACCATGAATAAGGTTTTTGTTTTATAACCTCTTTCATGATACGAATAAAACAATGAAATTAAACGACCTTCCAATCCAAAAACAAATCATAGAACTCCTAAAAGAGCAAGAAATATCTGAGCTCTACCCACCACAAGCTGAAGCTTTACCATATGCTTTAAAAGGAGAAAATCTTGTACTATCTATACCAACAGCCAGTGGTAAAAGCCTTGTTGCATATCTGGCGATTGTACACAGGTTGATTTCTGCAGGCGGTAAAGCATTGTATGTTGTACCATTGAAAGCCTTGGCGCGGGAGAAATACGAGGATCTAAAGGTTTTTGAAAAACTTGGTTTGAAGGTCGCTCTCTCCACAGGTGATTTAGATGAATCTGATTCAAAGCTTTCTCGCTATGATATCATTGTCTGTACTTCTGAGAAAGCAGATTCCATATTACGGCACGGTATAAAATGGGTTGACAAAGTACGTGTTCTTGTTATTGATGAAATCCATCTGATTCATGATCCTGGCCGTGGCCCTACTCTCGAGGTTATTATTTCTCGTTTTAAGGCTCTGAATCCCACCACTCAGATTATTGCGCTCTCCGCTACTATCAAGAATGCTACGGAACTTGCCGACTGGCTTGGTGGTAAACTTATACAGTCTGATTGGAGACCCGTCCCACTTAGAGAAGGTGTGTTTCATAAGGATGAGATTAAATATGATGACGGGAAGATTACAAAGATCGAGAAACTTGGGGATAAAGCACTTGATACATTGGTTTTAGATTCAATCAAAAAGGGCGGGCAGGTTTTGGTTTTTGTTAATACTAGGAAATCAACTGTTTCTGTAGCCCATAAACTAGGAGATGTAGTGAAAAAGAGTTTGTCAGATGAAGAAAAAAAGAATCTAAAAAAGTTGATTAGTTCTAGTAAACGTGATACTCTTGAGTTTACATCTTTTGATGTGAATTTATCATCGTGTGTTGAGAACGGTGTCGCTTTTCATAACGCTGGTCTATCAAGTGTTCAAAGGAGGATTGTTGAACAGGGTTTTAAGAATCGTTTGATTAAATGCATTGTGGCTACGCCAACGTTAGCTGCTGGTGTTAATATTCCTGCTCAGCGGGTTATAATTAGGGATTTGTGGCGGTATGACCCAAATTTTGGTATGCATTCTATTCCTATTCTTGAGTATAAACAACAGGCTGGTAGAGCTGGTAGACCCAGATACGATAAACAAGGCGAGGCTATCACTATCGCCAAAAATGAAGAACAAAAAGAACGTATTTTTAATGATTATATCTTGGCTGATACAGAACCTATTTTTTCAAAGCTTGGCAACCAGATGGCTCTGAGGACTCATTTGTTGTCTGCTATTGCAACAAATTTTGTTGACAGTCTTGAAGGCATTTATAAGTTTATAGACAGCACGTTTTATGCGTATCAATCAGAGGCTTTTACTCTCAGGGATGATATAGATGAGGTAATCGAATTCTTATTAGAGAATGGTTTCATCGAACGCATAAATAATAACAGGTTTATGTCAACGTTGTTTGGTAACAAAACCTCGTCTTTGTACATAGATCCATTGTCAGCTGTTTTACTTAAAAAAGCTCTTGAGAATTCATGCGATAAAGAAACATCATCTTTATCATTTATCCATGTTGTTTGCTCTACACCGGATGTCCGATCGTTGTATCTGGGTAGTAGTGATGACTGGGTGGAAGATGAACTTGAGAAACACCGTGGTGGTTTCTTGATTGAGCCACCTGTTCCATCTAGCGATGAGTACGAATGGTTTTTAAGTGGTTTAAAAACCGCATCGTTAATAGAGGATTGGATAAATGAGATACCTGAGGACAAAATTGTTTCTAAATACAATGTCGGCCCAGGAGATATCTATAGCCTTATAGAGACATCTGAGTGGCTTCTGCACGCAACCAGGGAATTTGCTAGGATGTACAACTTTGATTGTGTATCGGAGGTGAACGATCTGGTTCTTAGGGTTCATAATGGATGCAAGAAGGAGCTACTAAATCTGATATCATTAAAGGGTATAGGCAGAGTTAGGGCACGGGCTTTATTCAGGGAGGGTTTCAAGACCGTCAATGACTTACGTGGTGTTCCTGTTAAAAGATTAGCTTCGATTAAACCAATAGGCGCTGGTGTGGCAGAGGATATCAAAAATCAAATAGGGGAAAGTGTTAAGGGTCCAGAAAAAGAGTTGTCTGAATTTCGTAAAAGTGGGAGAAAATCTAGATGATAACGTTAGTTGGTGCAAAAGGAAACATAAAAGATGTTGATGTTTTTTTAAAACAGATTCAGAGTTTTTCAAAAAAAAATAATGTTGTTATTCAGGTTTTTGATGCTGATGTTATTTATGGTAAAAATCATTTGATCTCTGCTGTTGAGCATGCTGCTAGAGCAGTTGAGAGGAAGACTAATACCACGAATTCTTTGGATAAGGAGATATTGTTGTATGCATCTGGTGAAAGACAACTGAAACTTGCTATTCCAAAGATGGGAGTTAAAAAAAATGGCAAGAATATTGCCTTCGTTTTTATAAGCAACAAAAAATCGCATGATACTTTGATTGGCGAGCTTTTAAAAACAATTTCTTTAAAAAGAGATGACAAGGTTTTAGAGGGCGACCAAGAAAAGCTTAGAAAATTTGGTGTCACAGAAAAAGAGTTGGAGACGGTCACGAAAGCTAAATATGGGGATCTTATTCTGGAAAAAGTAGCAATAGTTGATATTATCAAATAAGCCCGCATGGGGTAGCTTGGATATCCTAGAAGCCTGCGGAGCTTCAGACTCGGGTTCGAATCCCGATGCGGGCGTTAATTTTATCCACAAAGTTCTAGTTAATTGTTTTAAGGATAAAAAATGGTTTATAAATGAATAATTTTATAATTACCGTTTCTATTACGGGTATCTGGATGCATAATTCTCCCATAAGATTGGAGGGATGATTTTGACCAATAATAACGCAATCGCATATGATTTGGCTAAAAAACAGAAAGAAATCTCTGTTGCAGAGTTTTTTGAGAGAAACAAACATATCCTGGGATTTGGTAACCCGACAAGAGCACTCATCACCAGTGTTAAAGAGGGTGTTGACAACGCGCTTGATGCTTGTGAAGAAACAGGCATTCTTCCCGATATCTATGTCGAAGTGAGAAACCCGAGCGAAGAAGAATGCGTCGTGATTGTGGAAGACAATGGCCCTGGTATCATTAAACAGCAGATTCCCCATGTCTTCGCACGATTGCTGTATGGGTCACGATTTCATGCAGTCAGGCAAAGTCGTGGACAACAGGGGATTGGTATCTCGGCTGTCGTTTTATATGGTCAGTTGACCACCGGAAAACACGCAAAGATTATTTCAAAGATTCAAGACGACCACCCTGCTGTTTTGACGGAGCTTGCGATTGATACGAATAAGAACCGTGGTGAAATCCAGCATCAAGAAATTATGCATTGGGACAAACCATCAGGCACACGTATTGAAGTCAGCTTAAATGCAGATTACAAACGAGGAAAACGGTTTGTATACGACTATCTACAGAGTACATCTATTGTGAATCCACATGCCCGAATCGTCTTTAAAGAAGCAGATGGAACTCAACATATTTTTGAACGAACCGCAGATATCCTACCAAAGAAAAGTGAAGAGATTCGACCGCACCCGTATGGCGTCGAACTCGGAACGTTAATCAAGATGTCAAAGGAAACGAAAGCGCGGAAGCTCGCATCATTTTTAAAAACCGATTTTAGCAGCATGGGTGATCGAACCGCTGATGCGGTCTGCGATGAAGCAAAACTTGATCGAAACCTCAATCCAGCCGATATGTCTCGTGAACAGTTTCTCCTCTTACATCAGGCGTTTAAAAAAGTAAAAATCATGGCGCCGCCAACTGAATGCCTCTCACCGATTGGTGAGACCCTTATCCGTCGGAGTTTAAAGAGTGAAACCCAAGAGATATCACCAGAGTTCATTTTTACTGCCTCACGACCTGCGTCAGTTTTTTCAGGGAATCCATTTAAAGTAGAAGTCGGAATTGTATATGGAGGAAACCTCCCCAAAGATAAACCAGTGAAGATCCTACGGTTTGCCAACCGCATCCCCCTACTCTATCAGCAGGGCGATTGTGCGATTACGACCGCGATTGCATCGATTGATTGGCGACGGTACGGACTGGATCAGCCTTCAGGCAATGGTATCCCAATTGGCCCCGCAATCTTTCTGACTCATATCGCATCCACACAAATCCCATACACGTCCGAGAGCAAGGAAGCGATCGCGGATGTTGAAGAAATTGAAAATGAAATTAAACTTGCGTTTCGAGAGGTCGCACGAAAAGTCCAGATGCATATCAACAAGAAAGTAAAGCGGGTGAAAACCCGGGAGAAAT
>JBFYMH010000002.1:0-8626 GCA_041305005.1 Thermoplasmatales archaeon
GCACCTGTCGCACCAGATGCCAGATATTTTTTTTCAACAACCACGACATCCAAACCCTTCCTGGTAAGACCATATGCTAAAGAACAACCGTTTACACCGCCACCAATGATTACAACATCAGCTTTGCTCTTCATTTTTCTTCACCAGCAAGAGTGCCAAGAGAAACAGGGACAAGAGGAGGCCTAGGCGTTTGTAGAGCAGCCTTAGGAATTTTTTTACCAGTCTTCCTCTCAAGTATTTTCATAACTAGCTGTATGCACACACGACCCTGACAAGGGCCCATACCTATCCTAAGTTTCTTACGTAATTCCTCAAGATCTGTATAACCCTCATCAATAGCTTTCAGTACATCTTCTTCAGATATGTCTTCGCATCTGCACACAATACTTCTTTTTGTTTTGTTCATTTCTTTACCCTTATGTTTCTGATATCCATAGCAAATTTTTCATCAACCTCAACTGTGATAACCATTGTTTTACCGATTTTAACAACACGTTTAACCAATCCAGTTCCGTTTTTTTTACCGTTTCTATCAAGCACCTCAACATTATCGCCAACAACTGGAACTGGGAGAAACTCATATGGCAATGTTATGGAAGCCTTGCCGTCTTTGATTTTTACAACAAAAATAGCTAGACCAGGACACAAACCAACGCATTTACCACAGCCTATGCATTTATCAAAATCATTAACAGGAACAGCATTTATGTTCTTCATAGAAATCGCATTCACTGGACACGAATCAACACACGGGTTACACGGGATTTCTTGTACACACTCAAGTATAGCTACGCCTTTCTCAAGTTGTTTTTTAGAAGGCAACCTAATATCTTTAAGCGATAAAACACCGTTTTTCTCGTAACCCTTCATCTTTTTTTCTCCATGAAACTAGTTATCTTTGTTTTTGCAGCTCTTGGTTTCTCACCAAAAGGACCTGCTCTAAGCTTCTCTAGTTCTTCGCGATACTGCTCCAACAACTTTTGATTCTCTTTGCTTTTATGACCAAGTGAAATAGCTGCTGATAGCCCTGCTATTTTACCTTCGATCATAGCAGTTGATGCCTCTTCTATACCGGATGAATCACCAGCAACATAAACACCTTTCACAGTAGTCTGCATTGAATCATCATGAAGAGCAACATAACCACCCGCCTCAGGGATAAACTCAGTCTCAGCACCTATCTGAGAAAGCAATCTTATAGCTGGTGTTAAACCAACAGCCAGACAAACCGTGTCACATTCAACCTTCTCCTCAGAACCAGGGATCGGCTGCCATTTCTCATCAAGACCAAAAACAATAGCACCCTCTACCCCATCTTTTCCATATACTTCTTTTATTGAATGTGATGTCTGAATAGGAACGCCGCATCTGCATAGTTTAGCAGCATGAACATTATAACCACCAATAAAAGGCGCAGCCTCTACAACCCGATCAACATCTATACCAGCCTGCAACAGCTGATAAGACACGATAAGACCAACGTTACCAGCACCAACCATAACGACTTTACTACCAGGCTTAACGCCATAAACATTCATAAGCGTCTGAACAGCACCAGCACCATAAACACCAGGCAGGTCATTACCAGGGAACAAAAGCATGTTCTCCATAGCACCACAGGCTATTATAACAGAGTTGCACTCAACCTCATAAAATACACTGCTATAGTCACTACGTCGCTCGACAACACCAAACCTGTGTCTTTTGTCACCCTCATAGTAACCTATTACAGTGGAATCAGTCATAACCTTTACTTTACCAGTTTTCTCCAGTTCTCTAAGTTTTTCTTCAAGTTCTTTCGCAATCATTATGCCTCTTGTACCCGCGTTCTCCTGCTTAGAACCAAAAAACTTGTGAGTCTGCTTAATCAACTGTCCACCAACACACTGGTTTTCATCAACAACCAAAACCCTGGCGCCATGTTCTGCGCTCTCAATAGCAGCACACATACCAGCAGGACCAGCGCCAACAACAAGAACATCGGTTTCAATCTTTTTCTTAGGCTCACCAACAAACCTGGCATCAGGCAAATCAGCCAGTTTATCCTGCATATCAACATATATGCCTTCTCGCAGTGGTGCTATACATGTCCTGACATTTGGAACACCATCAACTCTCATAAGACAAGAAGAACATTTACCTATACCACAAAAAAAACCACGTGGGCTATCATACTTCAAACTGGTACTAAGCTTTTTAACACCAGCTGCATGCAAAGCAGATGCTATGGTGTCTCCTTCTTCACCAGAAATCTTTTTCTTGTTAAAAAAGAAAGGAATCTTTTTTCGTTCTCTGAAATCTATTATCGGATGGTTTCTTATTCTCAGAATAGCTCCCCACCCCTTGAATATTGAATCATTTTTTAAAACTAACGGGGTTTTTATGCAATTTGAACGTCTTTTATAGAGTGATGCCTATTAGCCAGCTTACGGATAATATCTATGTTTTTACCATCTTTGCCGATTATCTTGGACTTGTCACTAATCTCAACCTCGACCCTTGCAACAACTGATTCGCCATCCCCATCAAACTGAACCTTTTTTATTTTATATGGTCTACATAGATTAAGGATAAATCTTTCTCTATCAGAGTCAAACTCAACGAATTTTATACTTTTCTTAAAAAGACTACGTAGCCTCTCCAAATTCTTAGCATTAGCACCTATAGCTATACCAATCTGTCCCTTCTTTACAATGAAAATAAGTTTATCATCAACGACCATGCAATCCATGATATCTGCCTTTGTGACATTGCTGGCCATGTTTATGAACTGCATAATCTCGTTAGAAAACAATATTTCAGACATAAACCAAATTTTACCCCTTAATCTCCATTTATTTTTTTTCAACGAGTTGCATTATATGAGACCCACCGTCATCCAAAACCGCAAAAACAGAAACCGCGAATGTTTTACCGCATGCAATACCCAATTCCACAGAGTTAAAATCGTAGCTGTAAACAGGTATTTTTTTATTATCTGCCATTTTGCTTATATCGATGGAAACCGGACAGTTTTTAGCAATGACAACAATTTTTGCTTTATCCTCTTTTATAGCAATCTGGGTCTGTCTAGCACCAATTTTAACCTTGCCTTTTTTTATAACATTTTTTAAGACTTTATCAACCTCAATCATGTTTTAGCTCCCTTTTTTCTTGCTTTTCATCTTCATAATAAGCTCAACTGCACCGGTACCAAGGTTAACAGGCTGACCAACTATAATATTCTCTGCTACACCACCTAGCTTATCTATCTCGCCCTGTCTGCTAGCCTGTAAAAGATGACTTACAGTGATTTCAAAAGCAGCTCTTGAAAGAACAGATTCTTTTTCAGCGCTCACACCATGTCTACCTATAGCCCTTATCGTACCATCAGCTGTCATCACATCAGCAACAAGCATTATATGTCTCATATCCACGTTCAAACCCTGTTCCATCAGTGTGTTATATGCCTCCTGTATTATCATGTTACGAGCAGCCTCTATACCAAGTACTTTACCAACCGCTTGTATATCATTAGTTGTAGCCCTATATGGATCTACACCCTGGATTTCAAGAACCTTCTCAAGGTTGCTTCCTTCGCTATATATAACATATCCCTCACCAGGTTCTTTCCTGATAATGATACGTTTTATACCGTCTATACCGCTAACCTTAAGGTTTTTTAGTGTTTCACCAACATCTAAAAGGTTTTTGTAACTGGGTTCATCCAACGACAGCTTGATTTTTTCTTTATCAACTTTAGCGTCTGTGCCACGGATTTTTTTAACACAATCCAATAGCTGATCAATCGTGAAACCCTTCTTTTTCATTGTTTTATCGTCAGGGTTGATGTATATTACAAGGTTGTTCATATCTGTCTCTATATCAGCCAGATCCATAAGCCTCGTTATTTCTATCTGGTTAGCGACCTCTTTTGCAAGATCAGGGTTCAACCTATACTCATCTCTAAGATAGATGTTCATCATCGGCGTAGAAGGACTTGATCTAGCATCAACAATTTCTATAAGACGAGGTAAACCCAAAGTAACGTTAATCTCAGCGACACCAGCGTAGTGGAAAGTCCTCATGGTCATCTGAGTACCAGGCTCGCCTATGCTCTGCGCGCCAACTATGCCACAAGCCTCATATGCATCTATGATGTTTTTCTTGTAATCCTCTAATGCGCGGGCTAGTATGTTTTTTAGTTTTGATTCCAGTTCTTTTCTCCCAGCAACTTTTGATATAATATCATCAATCACGGAACGCGGCAGATACCGTTCACCTAGGATTTTTTCCATATCCGCTCTTAATTTTTTTGTCTCCGCCGGCTCTTCAGCAACTTCTGGTACTTTAATTTTATTTTCCACAGGTGCAGGTTTTTCAATTTCTTCTTTCTTTCCAACCTTTTTTTCTATTTTCTTAGATGGAGTTTTTTTCGCTTGGGTCTTCACTGGTTTATTAGCAACAGTTTTCTTGGTTTTCTCATCATTCTTAATCTTTTTAACCAAGATTTTTTTCTTTTTAACAGTCATCAGATTCTACCCTCCTTCACGTCAGTTATAATGCGATCAACATCCACGGCATCTCCGCCAAAGCTCCTGGTAGGATCTATACCATCTTCACCGTACATGAACTGTATTATCTCGCCGCCAGCATGCCTAACAGTACCATCATTCTCAACCTTAAGATCTTCGAGAGCGTTAATCAAACGTCTCTGCATATATCCTGATCTCGATGTACGAACTGCTGTATCAACAAGACCTTCTCTACCACCCATTGAGTGGAAGAAATATTCTGTTGGGCTAAGCCCGCTTTTGTAACTTGATGCAACGAAACCTTTCGCGCTAGCGCCAAGATCTCCTTTTTTGAAATGAGGTAGAGTCCTGTATTGGTATCCCCTGTGTATCCTTTCTCCTCTAACTGCTTGTTGTCCAACGCAACCTGACATCTGTGAAAGGTTAAGCATGGAACCTCTTGCACCTGATTTAGCCATTATAACAGCGCTGTTGTTTAGACCAAGGTGTTTACCTGCTATTTCACCAGCCATATCCCTTGTTTTACCGGTTACACGCATTATCTCCATCTCAAGGGTTTCCTCAAGACTTCGTCCAGGTAATGATTCTAGTTCTTCGTTCTCATAGGCCTTAACAAGGTAGTCTATCTTCTTCATAGCTTTATGTAAACCTTCCTCTATCTGTGTTGTAGCCTCAGATGATATGTCCTCATCGTCTATACCAGTTGTGAAACCAAAGATTGTAATAGATGCTATCGCAAGTTTTGTTACTTTATCTATAAATTCTCTGCCGGCTGTCATGCCGTGGTCTCTCATTATCCTGTCAAGTATTTTACCTTTAAAGGCACCTACGCTGTTTTCGTCTATCGCACCTTGTTTAAGTACGCCATTTTTTATTATAACATATGCGTTATTAGGGCATTTTGGTGCTTGGCAGACTTCGCAGTTGAAACAGGTTTTAGCCTTGTATTCTAGATTTATATCATCTGTTAATAGTGTACTGAATATATCTCGCCCATTTACATATCTGTTACCATTTTCTTCGATTGTCTCTGATAGTTTACCTTTATACCCAATTGAAGAAAGTATCCATGATGCATCTTCGATCGGTATTTTCCTGTCTTTATGCGTGAGTAAAAAGCATCCTGATATATGATCATGTATTCCGCCTATGATTGCTCCGCCGAATCTTGGTGAGAGAATGTTTTCCTGTACCTTCATAAGTATTTCTGCTTCAGCTTTTGCCTCTTCACCTTGCAGGATATGGAGGTTCATTTCGTCTCCATCGAAATCAGCGTTGTAAGGTGGACATACACTAAGATTAAACCTGAATGTTTTATGTGGCATAACTCTTATTCTATGTGCCATCATTGACATACGGTGAAGCGATGGCTGACGGTTGAAAAGGGCCATATCACCATCCATCAGTTGCCTCTCTATCACAGCGCCGTTTTCTATTTTTTCAGAGACTTCTTTAGAATTCTTTTCGGTAACCTTTATCCTTTGTTTCATTCCCTCTGTTTCTTTTATTACATAGTTTACACCAGGTTTGTATTCACTTGCATCTTTTGGTATGGCGTCTGATTTTTGTTTTACAAGTTTTTTACACCAGTCTATATTATGTGGTGTTACTTTAACTGGTACTGTTAATTCTTGGGCTATTTCCATTGGTATCCCGATTTCGTTTATGCTAAGATTTGGGTCGGGGGATATAACTGTTCGAGCCGAAAAGTTAACACGTTTACCTGACAGGTTACTTCTGAATCTTCCTTCTTTACCTTTAAGTCTCTGCGCCAAAGTTTTTAGCGGTCTACCTGATCTGTGACGAGCAGGTGGTATCCCAGAGGTTTGATTATCAAGGTATGTTGTTATGTGATACTGTAAAAGTTCCCATAAGTCTTCCACTATAAGCTGTGGTGCACCAGCATCCCTGTTTTCTTGTAATCTCTGGTTAATTCTTATTACATCAACTAGTTTATGTGTAAGATCATCTTCAGAACGCTCACCTGACTCCAACGTAACCGATGGACGTACAGTGACAGGCGGAACAGGTAGAACAGTTAAAACCATCCATTCAGGCCGCGCTGCTTTCTTGTTTATGTCTAAAAGTGGTAGGTCTTCATCAGGTATCTTTTCGAGCCACTCTCTTATTTCAGATGGTGTAAGTTTTTTACCGTTTTCTCTAATTGACGTTGGTTTATCCAAATCAATTTTGCCAAGTTCTCTGCCGCACCTTGGGCATTTCTCAATTTTTTCGCAATCTTTCACAACAGTCTTAAGAAGGTATGCTGTGTCTCTCCCTTCTCGCTCCAGTCTCTTCAAATTTTTCGTGTGTTCTTCTTTTTCTTTGTCATTTAAAACAAGTCGTCCGCAGTCTCTGCATGTTGCACGCAGACAGTTTCTTATACTTTTTACAAGCCCAACGTGTATAACTGGCATGGCCAGGTCTATGTGACCAAAATGCCCTGGACATTTGTCTTTACCGACTCTGAGACCACATGTTTTGCATCTGAGCCCAGGCTCTATGACTCCTAGTTTTGGGTCCATTAGACCCATTGCTATAGGGAAACCATCATCATCATAAGTATCAGCAGTAATTACTTTTGTTGCACTCATTTTTCTGATTTCATTTGGTGAAAGCAGAGTGAATTCTATGCTGCCGATTTTTTTTGTTATACTTTTTGCTCTTTCAGCCATTATTAAACCTCTTCATACAAAATCTTATACAAGCGAATCTAATTTTATCCTCGGTGCTATAACAAGGGATTTTAACTCATCTATCAACAGTTTGAATGCGTAACTCATCTCCACCGGGTAGATATCTGCTTTGTCTCCGCAGACTGGACAGTGTAGCGCACCATGTCTATCAACTATTGCTACATGTCCGCAGATGTTACAAACATATTTTACTGTAAGATCTGATTCATCGAGTAACCTGTCTTTTATGACCATGGATGCACCATGTCCTATGAGACAGTCACGCTCCATTTCACCAAATCTTAGTCCTCCTTCTCTGGCTCGTCCCTCGGTGGGTTGTCTAGTTAGGATCTGTACTGGTCCTCTTGAACGGGCGTGTATTTTTCCTGCCACCATGTGGTGTAGTTTCTGATAGTATATGCATCCTACGAATATGTCGCACTCAAATGTTTTTCCTGTCTCTCCGTTGTACAGTATCTCTTTTCCGTTATGTTTAAAACCATTTGCTACTAGTGCCTTTCTAAGGTCTTTTTCTTGTTCGCCACTAAAAGCAGTTCCATCAACATGCCTACCTTCTATTGCTCCTACTTTTCCACCTATCATCTCAAGCACGTGACCAACAGTCATTCTACTTGGGATAGCATGTGGGTTGATGATTAGGTCTGGTGATATCCCGTATTCATTGAATGGCATGTTTTCTTGTTGAACGAGTAAACCAATAACCCCTTTTTGACCATGCTTAGATGCAAGTTTATCTCCATACTCTGGTATACGTTGTTCTCTGACTTTTATTTTGACCATTCTTGAACCATTCACAGACTCAGATAGCATAACTTTGTCAACTATGCCACCTTCACCATGTTGCACTGTAACAGAAGTTTCTCTCCTTTTTTGTGGTGTGAGAAAATCAGTTGGTTCCTCCAAAAATCTTGGCGGTGAGGTTTTACCAATTAAAACATCAGAGTCATTAACATCACATTCAGGTGATATAAGACCATCCTCGCCCAGGTTTGTATACATGTCTTCGCTTCTAACCCCACGGCAATCAGGATCAGGTATCTCAAAATGGTCCTCTTGACCTCCGGGGTAACGTTTTTCTTCGCTGCTATATGTTCTGAAAAAAGTGCTTCTGGTCATACCACGTTCTATACTAGCCTTGCTCATGATCAAAGCATCTTCCATGTTATAACCATGGAATGATAATACTGCGACTATGAAATTCTGACCAGCTGGTCTATCATCAAATCTCATGTATCTAACTGGATGGGTCTGAACAAGTGGTGTCTCAGGGTAATGCATCAGATGACCTCTTGTGTCAGGTCTTATTCTATAGTTTGAGGCACCGAAACCAAGAGACTGTTTACCCATACCTGCACCCATGGTAATCCTCGGAGAAGAATTATGCTCAGGGTAAGGAACAAGAGAGGAACCTATGCC
>JBFYMH010000003.1:0-2727 GCA_041305005.1 Thermoplasmatales archaeon
ATTTGTTCCCATATTTTGTGGGCTGGTGTAGCTGCTCATGAGATAGGTTTTGATTCTGTGTTGTTTTTGACTTGGCAGATGAGAGAAAAAGTACTTGACTTAACCGAGTATTTGACTGGTAACCGTGTCACAAAAGGCATCACTATGATTGGTGGTGTAAGACGTGATATAACAGAAGATATGCATCCTAGGATTTTTGAAACCCTTAATTATTTTAAGGAGAATTTTGAGAAACTGCGTCACATTTTCCTTGATGATAAAACGTTTAAGTTGCGTAGCCAGGGCTGCGGTATTTTAAAGAAAGAGGATGCATTGAGTCTTTGTGCTGTTGGTCCTACTGCTCGTGCATCCGGTGTGAAAAAGGATGTTAGACTTGACCAACCGTATTTCGCATATGGTGACCTGGAATTTGATTACGTAACACCTGATGTGTTAACTGGTGAGGTGAACGGTGATGTTTACGATAGAATTATTGTTCGTCTACTGGAGGTTAAACAATCAATTGATCTCATTGAACAGTGTATCAAGAACATGCCAGCTGGCGATATAGTTGCTGAAAAGAAGATCGCTAAACTGCTTGCAACACTTAAAAAAGCTAAAGGTGAGGGTATTGGTCGTATGGAGGCACCGCGTGGTGAAGTTTTCCACTATGTGAAACTGAATGAAGGCGATGCGCCTTATTCTTGGAAAGTCCGTGCACCAACCTACAGCAATATTTTACCATGGATTCCAATGCTAAAGGGCCAGCAGATAGCTGACATACCGATTGTTGCCGCGTCCACAGATCCATGTATGTCTTGTACTAACCGTGTCTCAATCGTACATAAAAACGAGAGGCACATCTTGGATAAGGAGACGTTGCATCGTATGAGCGTTGAGAAAACAAGGAGGCTTATGGCATGAGATTTTCTATGCTGCCACAGGTTTTTGCTCAGATGTTCAAAAAACCTTTTACAAACAAGTTCCCAGCAAAATACACTCCATCTTCTACAACAAAGTTCATGGAAAACGTACAAAACGGTAAAACACAGATCGTACCACCTGTAGAAGTACCAGATGGCTTCAGGGGAAAAATACAGTATGATAGAGAAAAATGCATAGGCTGTCAGCTCTGTATAAAAGTCTGTCCATCAGGTGCCATAGAGTTCAAACCAGAGGGCAAGAAAATCAAAATCTATCTGGCCAGATGTACTTTCTGTGCGCAATGCAACGAAATCTGTCCTGTGAACTGTCTTAGTATGAGCAAAGAGTTTTTGCTGGCAGATACTGACAAGTACTCAAAAGATTTGATTGTTGAATAAAGATGACTAATTCAACCAAGTTTATATTCAAAGGCATTGTCCAGGGAGTTGGTTTTAGACCAACCATATATCGTGTAGCAACACAGATGTGTCTGAAAGGTTATGTTTTAAACACTGGTTCTGAGGTAGAGGTTGTTGTTGACAGAAACCCAAAAGATTTTATTGACCAAGTAAAAAAAGAGTTACCGTCTATAGCAAAAATAGGCGAGATTATAGTTAGAAAAGACAACAGAATATTCAGAGACTTCAAAATACTACATAGCAAAAAAGGTGCGAAGCAGTCACAAATACCAGCGGATATAGCAACTTGTGATGATTGTTTAGAAGAAATTTTCAACATAAAGAACAGGAGAATTTTTTTTCCTTTCACTAATTGTACTGTTTGTGGAGCAAGATTCAGTCTCATAAAAGACGTTCCATATGATAGAGAACGCACTTCTATGAATGATTTCAAACTCTGCAAAAAATGTGAAGAAGAATACGAAAATCCATTGAACAGGCGATATCATGCCCAGACTATATCATGCCCAACCTGTGGACCAGAATATAGATTGTATGATAAAAAAAAGAAGGATCTTGGAAATCAGAAAGCAATTCAGCGTTTCGCAGAACACATAGATGATGGCAGTATAGGTATCATAAAATCATGGGGTGGCATGCACATCTGTTGCAAGATAGATGATATAAAACATTTCCGCGAGTGGTATCATAGGCCTCAGAAATCCTTTGCGGTAATGGTAAAAGACATTAAAACAGCAGAGAAATATGGCGATATTTCAGATGATGAACGTAAACTATTGCTGTCTAAGAGCAGGCCGATTGTTCTTGTTAAAAAGAAAAAAGCAGAGGATGTTTCACCTGGTTTGAACACAATTGGTTTGTATCTTCCATACACTGGTCTGCACCATATTATTTTTTCTTTTTTGAAATCTGATGCAGTTATCATGACCTCTGCAAATATCCATGGGGAGCCAATGATAACAAACAATGATGATGCTTTTTTGCTAGATGCAGACTATTATCTAATGCATAATAGAGATATACCCAATAGAACAGATGATTCAGTTGTTAGGATCTGGAAAGGTAAAACTTTTTTCCTTCGCAAATCAAGAGGTTTTGTACCCGAACCATTTTATGTAACCTATGATAAAAACATTATTAGTGTGGGTGCGGGTGAGAACATCTGCGGAGCAGTTTCATGCAGCAATAAATTGTATGCTACGCAGTATATTGGCAACTCAAAGTATTACTCTGTTTTGGAGTTCCTTGAACAAAGCATCAGACATCTAATGAGATTAACTATGGATAAAAAAGCTATCGATGCAGTGGCGATGGATCTTCACCCGGGCTATAACTCAAGAGAGGTTGCTAAAAAGTTTTCAAAAGAGTTCTCAGCACCGGTTTTTGAGGTGCAGCATCATTGGGC
>JBFYMH010000004.1:0-5978 GCA_041305005.1 Thermoplasmatales archaeon
ATTTTCATGAAAGAACTGTAAATCACATTCTTTCTTTAGAAACGAGTCCATATCAAATCACAGTTTTCTTCTACCGAAATATAAAGAAGGTTTATTAACCCTTTTTCATGGTTTATATTGCCTGGTGTTTCTTTTTTCCTTACTTTTTTAATTCGGAAATGAAATCAGTGGAAAAACCTGATTTTTAGCTCATTGCAGGATATTTGTTCTACAAAATATATATATTACGACATATATAATATAATTATTATAATTTTATTTGTTAACGAGAGGCGAAGTTATGATTTATACGCTGTCGGTATTAAAATCCTCTCTTATTAATAGACAGACAGGGGAGGTGAAAACGAAAGATGAAGAAGGTAATATTGGCACTTGCAATAGTTGCACTATTTATCTGTATGAATTTTGCAGTAGCGGGGGCAAACAGTGAAACAAAAATACAAGAAAATAAAAAACAAATCAATAATAGTTCAACAACTGCTGAACCTGACTACAAATTTGAAAGTGTAAATATAGAACTAAATGGAAATTGTACACAAAGGTCACTTCATGGCACTTATGCACGTTGGATTAAAATGCCGGTCCCTTTCACAGATTATGAGTGGACCTTTTCTTACTGTCTTTATTTCTGGGTTAAAGATAAAAAACCTTGTAACAGACTTCAGTTGACAGACGGCTATTTTGATATAACAACACCCGACGGACAAACATTGAAAATTGTATATGACGGTGATACGCACATAGACTATGTTTCTGAAAAGGCTAAAGCAAGTCGTTATGATCCTGAGAAATCAACTTATTATTTCAAGGGAATACTGCGCCAAGGTGTTGAAATATATCTATAAATTCATAGAGGTGCCATATATTAAAAACCCTCTCTTTTTTTCTTTTTTATATTTTTAATAGTTGCAGAAATGAAATCACTGTAAAAATATTATTGCAGGGGAAGGGATTTGAACCCATGATTACCTGTAAAATTAATAGATTTCTCCTGTTGACATAAAAAGAGACGCAAATTAAAAAAACAAGTGATTATTTAATATCTTATTCTCCAAAATCCCAAAAGCCTAATCCACCATCACTTTTGGATAATAATGTTACAACTCCGCTACAGTTAGTGATTACATCACCTATGTCGATAGTTCCTGTTGGTAAAGTGGCACTACCCTTCGTCATTTCAACATCACTCCAATTAACAGAATTTCCTGTAAAATGTATTAATGTTAAGGTTTTATTTGTTAAATCTATTTTACATTCCATTCTAAATAGTGGTGAATCACCACTAATTCCAAAATTAATATATGCCAAAATACCTGTAGACACTAAAACAACAATAACTACTATTCCAACTATAATCTTTGTTATCTTCTTCATAATGAACCTATCTTGGAATCATTTGTTTTGTTTTAACATTTTTGGAAAAACAGATGCAGGGGAAGGGATTTGAACCCCTGGACTCATGATGAGCATGTAAATCTGTTATCTTAGGTTTTATAAAGTAGTATCAACATCCTTTACCCACATCATGTTAGCAATACCTGATTTAACCCAACTTGGACTGTATATACTCTATGTTGGCGTCCCTATACTAATTCTTTACATGGCATATCTAATTGCAACAAAAGCATTCAAAGACATGGGCTTCTCATCAATAGAAGCAACAATAATCCTCTTTGTCTCATTCATACTTGGATATGGTATAATTGATGAATATGTGGGGTTTAGTTTTGCAAACATCCAGCTATTCACCTACAACAACTGGGTCGTAGGCATTAACACAGGCGGCGCAATAATACCTATCCTGCTAAGCATTTACCTAGTTATTAAAAAGAAACTACCAATAAAAAAAATAGTTATAGGTGTAGTAGTTGTCTCATTAGTAACTTTCTTTGCAACCTATCCTGACCCCAACAAAGGAATAGTCTCACCTTTTCCTCTTTGGCTTATACCAGCTTTTCTAGCCAGCATACTCTCAGCCATATTATTATGGAAAAATTTCCGTCAAGCAGCACCACTTGCATACGTTTCAGGTACAATCGGCGTTTTGATCGGTGCCGATGTATTTCATCTGCCCGGGTTACTTAATTGCCCTGTGCAAACTCTTTCACCCGCAGTTATAGGTGGAGCAAATGTTTTTGATATGGTTTTTATAACAGGTATATTGGCTGTTATAGTTGATGGGTTATTCATGTATCAGAAGAAAACCAGGGATAAGAAGAATTCCTGAGTTCTATATTATATTACGAAATACTTAATAAATACATTATATTTTACCCTAAAGAAGCAAATCAGCTGTTATACGTGGTTACTAATGACTGAATCTTTAGATGATTTAAAGAAAAATAAAGATGAATTCCAAAAAAAAGCGAACGAATTAAAGGAAAAAAGGAACACACTTCATCTTAAATCAAAGAAACTAGCTGACGAACGAGACGAGTTGAACTCCACGATTAGAGAGCTCAGAAACAAAATTGGCGAACATAAGCGGAACAGAGACGATTTAAATGAGAGGGTTAAACACGCTAAGGAACAGCGGAACAAACTAAACAAGGGTTATAATGATGCTAGAAGGTTGGTCGAACAGCTTGAGAACTCACAGCATTCTGCTATGGGTACGAATCTCAATGAGCTTAAAAGGCAGCTTAGAAACTTAGAAACTGAGCAGATGACTCAGCCTATGTCTCCTAAGAAAGAAAAGAAGTTGATAGGAACCATATCTGAGCTTCATGCTAAGATTAAGTCGCAGGAACAAGTTTTAAACAAGGATCCTCAGCTTAAAAAAGCTGTTGAGGAAGAAAAAATCCTAAAACAAAAAGCTGAGAAACAGCATGATACAGTTGAAAAGCTTGCACAGAGAGCCCAGGAAGAACATGAGGGTATGATAACTTTTATTAAACAGTTAGACGGCTTTGTTAAGAGAGTTAATGAGATACAGGAAGAAATCGTTTTGACTAAGATTGAAGCAGACAATGTTCATCGTGAGTTTATCGAATATGTTGACAAGATTCATGATCTTGAGCGGAAGATAACGACTGATCATGAAAAGAAGAGAAAGCGTAAGAAAGAAGAGGATACTTCAACTGCTCAGAAAGAGGCGGATGAAATATTTGAAAAGTTTAAACGAGGAGAAAAACTTAGCACTGAGGATTTGATGGCACTGCAGAAAGCCGGTTTAATATAGATTTGTTATTCTTAGCTTGGGGAATAAGTTATGCAATGTGAGCTTTGTGGCAAGGATTGTTTTGAATGTAGACCTGGCCTTGTTGATGGCGTTAGGATGATGCTTTGCATTGGTTGCATGAAATATGGTCAAGCTGTCAAAGAAACTGTTGTTAAAACTCCTTCTAATGTTCAGAGGAACATAGGTTTGATTAGAAAACCCAGGGAGAAGGATGTATACGCTGGTATGACAAAGGAACTTGTCTCTGGTTGGAATGGTATGATTAAAAACGCTAGGGAAAAGAAGGGTTTATCTCGCGAGGAGCTAGGTTTTCGTATAGGTGAAAGAACGGTTACTATAGCTAAAATTGAGAATGGTGACCTTCGCCCGTCTGATAGTACTATCGGCAAGTTGGAGAAAGAACTTGGTATCACTCTACTTGAGGAAGTAAAGCAGGTTAGCGCCGGTGTTAGTGGTTCTCGCCCTGGTCTCACTCTAGGTGATTTTTTTAAAACAGAAAAGAAATAGTTATGGTAAAAATTGATTTGTCCAAGGCTCTAAAAGTTTTGGAACAGGGTGGTCTTGTAGTGTATCCTACTGATACGTTGTATGCTCTTGGTGCTGATATTTTTAGCGAGGATGCTGTGAAAAAGGTTTTCAAAGTCAAGAAACGACCTTTAGATGTTCCTTTGCCTGTCGCTGTTTCTAGTTTTGCTGAAATTGAGAAAATTGGTTTTGTTGATGAAAAAGTTAGACTTATCGCAGAACATTTTCTGCCAGGTCAGTTGACTTTGATTTTGAATAAAAAAGATGTTGTTCCAGATGTTGTTACAAGTGGGCTTGATAAAATTGCTGTTAGAATACCTAACAACAAACTAGCTCTTGAATTACTTTCTGCTTTCGGTCCGCTTACAGTTACAAGTGCAAATATTCATAACATGAAAACACCAGATAATGTAAAAGATATACGGGCTCAGCTAAGGGGCGTAGATGTTTATTTGGACCATGGTAGTTTAGAGGGTTTGCCTTCCACTATTGTTGATATGACTTCCATTGAAACAATGGTTTTGCGTGAAGGTAAAATAAAGAAAAAAGAGATAAATGATGTGATTAGGCATGGATGAATCTGTTTACGATAAATACAGGCGTGCTGGTAAGATTACAGCAGATGCTAGAGACTATGGAGCTAAATTGATAAAGGAGGGCGTAAGCTATTTGGAGGTTGCCACTAAAGTCGAATCAAAAATCCTGGAAGGTGGTGCGGGTCTTGCTTTTCCTGTTAACATCTCTATAAATGAGATCGCCGCCCATTTCACACCGAAATACTCTGATACTGCTTTAGTTTTTAAAAAAGGCGATGTGGTTAAACTAGATGTTGGGGCGCATATAGATGGCTATATCGGTGATACTGCTCTTACCGTCGAGGTTGGAACAAACAACTACGCGAATATGATAAAAGCTTCAAAACATGCTTTGGATAACGCTATTGCTTTAATGAGCGCCAATGTTAGGCTTTCAGATATCGGAAAAACCATACAAGAAACGATTAAATCCTATGGTTACAAACCTATAGACAATTTAACAGGACACAGTCTTGAAAAGAATAATCTTCACTCTGGTTTGTCTATACCAAACGTTCAAAATAGGTTAGACATTATGAAACCTAAAATAGGCGATGTTGTTGCTATAGAACCATTTGCTACAGACGGCGCAGGCCATGTTATATCAGGTAAAAGCAGTAATATATACAGATACACTGGATCTGCTAGATCCAAGATAATAAGAGATATAAGAACTAGAATTCTTGCCATGAAAATACATAAAAACTTCAACACATTGCCGTTTGCAGAACGATGGTGTAAAAACATCTCTCAAAACGTTGATATTGAATTGAGAAAGCTTTTAATGGTTGGTTGCATAAAAGATTATCCTCAGCTTATTGATGCAAAAAGAGGTATTGTTACACAGGCTGAACACACGGTTATAATACATGAGGATGACTGCGAGGTAATAACTTGAAAAACAACAACAAAAAGAAGGATACAAAAATCATAAAATTCGAAGAACTAAGCTGGAAACAAATAGATGCGTTGGATAGGGATAAAACAATTTTCTTCTTATCAATTAACCCTATGGAGGAGCATGGCCCGCATCTACCAGTTGGAACAGATTACCTGACAGCAAAAGACGCTGCTGTTGAGGCAATAAAAATCCTAAGTGAAAAGAAACCCTCTTTGACTTACGTTCTTTTACCACCTATACCAGTTGGTTACTGTAAGTTTAACACCGACTTTCCAGGTAGCATTTCTGTTAGTGGAAAAACAGTTAGAGACATTGTTTATGGTGTTGGTTCCTCTCTTGCAAATCATGGTTTCAAATACCTTGTTATACTCAGTTATCACATGGCAATCGGTCATTTGAAAGGCATTTATTCTGCGATGAAAAAACTGGAGTCAAAATACGGTATGAAAATATGTGAACCATGGGGCCCATATTTTTATAACAATGATGTAGAAAAACGAGAACCTAAGCTTGGTTTTGATACAAGCAAGGAGGTTCATGCTTGCTTCCGTGAGACATCACTAATGAAATACCAATACCCATATCTAGTTGATGAATCCCACAAGGATTTACAGAGCGTATACAGAGACACGAGTTCACCAATGACTATTGGTAAAAAATTCAAACAAATGGGTTTAAAAGATGGTTACATTGGTAGCCCCGCAAGAGCAGATGCTGATTATGGTAGATGGTTTTTCAATGAAACAGTAAACACATATGTTCAATGTACACTTGATCTTTACGATGGGAAAAAGTT
>JBFYMH010000005.1:0-2574 GCA_041305005.1 Thermoplasmatales archaeon
TATTTAAAGATTCTTTGTAAAAACGACAATATGGAAAAAAGTCAGATTTGGTAAAATTACAAAAGCATGATATAACTCTTGATTTTGTTTATATATATTAGAAAAACTTTAAGCTTTGTAGGAATTACCTAATAAACATGGAATACCCATTGAATGTTGCCAGGGATGAAATAATTAACTCTTTACGTAATGCACTTAACGAACTAAACATAAACTACGAAGTTAAAATTGAGATACCACCAGAAGAAAACATGGGTGATTTCGCATTTCCATGTTTTCCTTTAGCACCATTGGCTAAAAAATCACCAAAAGACATAGCAGAAAGCATAGCACATAAAATAAAAAAGATAAAATTGGTAGAAAAAATTGAAGCAAAAAACGGTTATGTAAACTTCTACATAGACAACAAACAACTTATTGCATCTACACTTAAACTTATCATAGATAACAAAGAAAAATACGGTTCTATGAGTAAAAAAAACCAGAAGGTCATCATAGAACACACATCAGCCAACCCAAACGGGCCTTTACATGTAGGACGAGCAAGAAACCCCATAATCGGCGACACGCTAGTAAGAATCTTCAAAGCCTCAGGCTATGATGTAGAATCACAGTTCTACCTTGATGACCTAGGTAAACAAGTAGCTATACTAACATGGGGTGTCAACAACCTAAAACAAAAAGATATACCAAAAACAGAACAAGACAAACCTGATCATAAAAACGTTGGTTTCTACCAAGCTGCGTTTAAACTAATGGAAGAAAACGAAAAAGTCTCGGAAGAGATAAGCGAAATCGTCAAAAAAAGCGAAAGCGGCGATAACAAAACTATTCAACTTGTGCATAAAGCATATCTTCCAGTATTAGATGGTATAAAAGAAAGTTTAGAGCTCATAAACATAAACATAGACAAATTCGTTCCAGAATCAGATTTTGTAAAAGATAAAAGCGTTGATCAAGTATTAGAAAAACTCAAAAAAACTGAATACTGCAGCGAAGAAAACGGGGCCTTCTACCTAGACTTAGAGTCTTTTGGAATACAAGGGCGGAACACCAAATTCTTCTTCACAAGAAACGATGGCACAACCCTATACGCCACAAGAGACATAGCCTATCACCTATGGAAAGCAAAACAGGCAGATGTACTAATAAACATACTGGGTGAGGACCATAAACTAGAAGCAAAACAAGTAGAAATAGCACTAAAACTACTAAAAGCAGATATCACACCAAACGTAATATTCTACGCTTTCGTCTCACTACCAGAAGGAAAAATGTCTACCAGACGAGGACGGGTTGTATGCCTAGATGATCTAATAGACGAATCAATAGAAAGAGCGTACGGGGAAGTTAAAAAAAGAAGAAGGGGAGAACTCTCAGAAAAAAAGATGAAAACAATAGCAAACATAGTAGGGATAGGCGCATTAAGATACAATATAATAAAAGTACAACCGGAAAAAGATATAGTATTCAAATGGGAAGAGGCATTAAGTTTCGAAGGAAACGCAGCGCCATTCATACAATATTCACATGCACGTGCCTGTAGCATACTATCAAAAACAGAAGAAAAAATAGAAGAATTCGATGCACAACTTCTAGAACATCAGTCGGAGGCACAGCTCATAAAAAGATTAGCAAAATACCCTGTGGTAATTGACGAGGCATGCAGAGGATACCGACCACATATTATAGCAGCATATTTATTTGATTTGGCTTCGCAGTTCAACCAATTCTACCGGGATTGTCCAGTACTACCAGAATCAGATGAGAAAACAAGAAAAGCAAGACTGGCCCTAGTAAACGCAACAAAAACAGTCCTCAAAAACGGCTTAAACCTACTAGGCATAGACGCACCAGAGGAAATGTAAACACATGGAATACAAAAACATACGATGCTCAACTCTTTTAAATAAAATAACAAAAAAAGATAAACTTTTCAAAGGAGACTACACACTAGATCCATACCAAAACTGTGAATTCGGATGCACATACTGTGACTCAACATATGACAAAACCATATACATTAAAACAAACGCAGCACAACAACTAGAAAAAGAAATAAAAACCATAAAAAAAGGTACAATAATAATAGGATCAGTATCAGACGCTTACCAAAAAGTAGAAGAAGAACACAAGACCACCAGGAATCTATTAGAAATAATAAAACAAAACAATTTTCCGTGTCACATCCTAACAAAATCCAACCTAGTCTTGAGAGATAGAGATTTACTATCTAAAATGAACTGCACAGTAACAATAACTATTATAACACTAGATGAAAAAATTTCGCAGATATTCGAAAAAGAAACACCATCACCAAATGAAAGACTAAAAACAATAAAACATCTGTCTGAAGCAGGCATAAAGACAGGAATAGCAATAATACCTGTATTGCCATATATTGCTGAAAATGAACTAGAAAAAATAATGACATCTGCAAAAAAATATGGCGCAAATTACGTTTCATATAAGCATCTTGAGCTAAAAGGTGACCAAAAAAATATTTTCATGAAAATTCTAGAAAAATCCTATCCATTCCTAGTTGAAAAATATGAAGAACTATACAAAGATAGC
>JBFYMH010000006.1:0-4730 GCA_041305005.1 Thermoplasmatales archaeon
AATAAACAAGAGAACAGACCGCCCACTCGTAAGAGGCGACATATCACCAAAAACGGCACTATACTCATTTTACATACTATTCCCACTAGGCCTTATCTGTTCCTATTTTGTAAACCTTACATGTTTTGTAATCGCCCTAATCACAGCTCTACTATCAGTTTTATACGATGTAAAGATGAAGAAAATAAAACTAGTTGGCAACTTCTACATAGCATACATAATGGCTATACCATTTATCTTCGGAGGAGCAGCAGTACTAAAAAACGATGGTTTTTCCTTAGAAAACATAAACCCAGTTATATACATCATAGCATTAATCGCTTTTCTAGCAGGTTCTGGTAGGGAAATAATGAAAGATGTTATGGATTTCGAGGGAGACAAAAAACTCGGGGTAAAATCCTTCCCGAAATATATCGGTGCTCGTAAATCAAACATCATGGCAGCCTTTTTTTACATAATCGCAGTGGCATTGAGTTTTTTACCGTTTTTTATGAGCAATTTTTCAATCTATTACCTTAACTATCCTTATTTGTATCTGATATTTGTTACTGACATGATGCTACTTGGTACATCTCTTCAGCTCATATTCAAAAAGAAAGTACATCTTAAATTCTATAGAAAATTCACGTTAGTTTCAATATTTTTTGGCCTCCTAGCATTTCTTGTGGGGGCTTTTGTAACTTGATTTGGAGGAAAAGACTGTATGATATGGAATGATGTTATCGGACTAGTTCTAGTATACACGTATGTTATTTTACTGATAATTATAACTGAGAAGGTGTTGCACAAATACCCCACAGCTAGTAGAAAAATATTACACATAATGACCGGCAACATTGCTTTTATCCTGCCACTTTTCCAGACCAGGGAAGTCATGGCTTTTCTTGTAGCCGGTCCGTTCATTCTTTTCACTTTCCTTATGAGCCCACATTCGCCAATTAAATCAATTCGTGGAAGAACCTCTGCAGCTGGTCATAGTATGGGACTTGTTTATTATGCTATAACTTGGACCATTATGGCATATGTTTTTTTTGACCACATGGAAATCATAGCCATCGGGATATTTGCCATGTCTTTTGGTGACGGTTTTGCATCGCTGTTGGGCACGACATTTGGTAAACGCAAATACAACGTCGTTGGTGACGAAAAAAGTTATCTAGGTTCTTTTTTCATGTTTGTTTTTACACTTATTATGATGACCGTTGCCCTAATTTATTTTGGTGTAGAGATCACAGTCACAAAGATGTTGGTTCTACCATTCATAGCATTGATTGCGATGTTAGTTGAGGCAATCACACCAAAAGGTTTGGATAACATATCTGTGCCGTTTACCGCTTCAATATTATATTGGGTGTTTTTAGTAGCCTTGTGAGATAGGTTATGCGTCTTATAATAATAGATGGTTTAGATGCAGTGGGTAAGGATACGCATGCAAAATTAATTAAGAAGAGGTATGATGAAAAAGGCGAAAGGGTTGTTATCCGCTCACATCCTGAGTCAGATAATTTTTTTGGTAGGAAAGCAAAGAAAGCTCTTTTAGGTCATAGAAAAATCGATAAATTGTTTGCATCTGCTTTTTATATGTTGGATGTTCTGCGCTCTGTAAAGAAATACTATGGCAAAAAAGAGTACGACACATTGATTATGGTCAGGTATCTTATGGGTACTGCCTATCTTCCCTCTAGGCTCACTAAGGCTGCTTATACTTTTTTTGAGAATTTTGTTCCAACATCTGAATACATGTTTTTCCTTGATGCCCACCCTGATGTGTTGTTAGAACGTGTTAAAAACCGAAAAGAAACCGAGATTTTTGAGACATTTGAGGAGCTTCTGAAGGTTAGGAAGAAGGCTTTGTTGTTGGCCGAGCGTTGGAATATTGTTGATACGTCCGGTTCCCCAATGGATACGTTCTCCCATATAGACAGAATGTTGGATAGACTCGACAGGAGAAAATAGGGTTTTTATAGTCTTTTATCCGCAACTCCAGTATTTAAATATTATTAATATAATAAAATTTATATACTTATATTCATATTATATATTAGTAGGATGGGGGAGTCATCCTTTTTTCATATCTCTCCTCACCACCTCCACGCTTCCCCATCCGAACATTTTTACAACAAAATCTCAGACACAACATCTTTAAAATAAGGAACAGTATCAAAACTTTCTATCTCGGAGGGGTCAATCCACTTATACTCAGAATGCTCCCAATCAATCTTCAATTTACCTACGTTTTTAACCTTAAACAAAAAAGGGTGTATCACCCAATCATACTTCCGTCCATCATGAAAATCAGTAAACTCAATTGGCTCAATCTGTCTGATAAAAGTGGCACTCTTCTTTTCTATGCCAACCTCTTCCCTAATTTCCTTTAGTGCCGTCTCAAAAGGTTTTTCGTTCTCCTCAATATAACCTGCGACGCCGCCCCACAACCCCTTGTAAGTTTTTACCATTCTACTTCTTTTCAAAATAAGCAGTTTGCCGTCGTTATTAATTAACAGACAAGTTACCACTTGAGGCATATCAAAACCTTTTACAAATATAATCAAGCACAGACTCAAACACAGCCCGCCCATCACCAATATTATTATCAATTCCCGTCTGAGTCCAATCAGGATGCTGATGCCTATAAAACGTTCTCTCAGGGTGCGGCATCATACCAAACACATTACCGATATGGTTACATATCCCAGCTATGTTAGATATAGAGCCATTTGGGTTCCACGGATAACCAGCATATTTGCCATCAGGGTCAACATATCGGAATACAATTTGATCGTTCTTCTCTAACTTTTTAAGATATTCGTTTTGTTTATCTAATGGAAACAGCAACTTGCCCTCAGCATGAGCACAAGGTACTAGTCTAACATCTCCCGCGGGTATCTTCGAAGTAAAAACGCATTTTCCCTTGTTTTCATGTTTAAGCAAAGTCGGCCTGCATTCAAATCTGTTGGAATCATTTATATTAAGACATGCATCAGGAACGGAGGTAACGATTTTATCTATGCCAGGTAGCAAACCTAGTTCAGTTAAAATCTGAAAACCGTTACAAACACCAAGCACAGGATACTCCTGTTTAACAAATTCTACTAGGTGGTTCTGCAACTCTCCTTTTATTCTAGCTGCAAATATTGCCCCGGCTCGTATATAATCGCCAGCAGAAAAACCACCAGGGAACATAATGCATTGATAATCAAAAATCTCTCTTTTCTCATCTTTATTACAATCTATGTTTAGAAGTTGTTTTAGATGAACAAACTCAGGATCTGCTCCTAGTCTTTTGAAGGAGTCATACGATTCCTGCTCGCAGTTAGTTCCCTCTATACGCAATATTGCTACTTTTACGTCTTTAAGCTTCACCATTTCACCCGTGCAATGGAGAATATTGGTACTATATTATTTCTTTTCTCTAATACATAAAACTTATAAACCCACTTTTTAATTATATGTAATTAAATATAATGATATATAATTAGGTGATTAAAAATGATAGAAGAAAAAGACGACAAAAAATACACAACAATATCAATACCAACACCACTGGCAGAAAAAATAAAAAAACGAATACAAGGAACAGGATTCAACTCACTATCATCATACGTAACCTACGTACTAAGAGAAGTCATCTCAGGCACAGAAGAGGAACCAGCAGAAGCCTTCAGCAAAGAAGATGAAGAAAAAGTAAAAAACAGACTAAGGTCACTAGGCTATCTAGACTAAACAAATAAACCAACTACACAAAAAAGGTTGTGAAATTAATGACACAATATAACCTAAACCATCTACAAAAATTAGAATCAGAATCAATATATGTATTACGCGAAGTAGCGGCTCAATTTGAACGCCCGACAATGCTCTTTTCAGGAGGAAAAGATTCCATTGTTATGGCACATTTATCAAAGAAAGCGTTCTATCCTGCTGCCACCCCATACCCATTTTTACATATTGACACCGGCCATAACTTTCCAGAAACATTAGATTTCAGGGACGTATTTGTTAAAAAGTTAGGCGCTCGATTAATTGTAGGTTCAGTTCAAAAATCCATAGATGAAGGCAGAGTGAAGGAAGAAACAGGAAAATATGCAAGTCGTAATTATTTACAAACAAAAACACTTCTCGATACAATAGCCGAGCATAAATTCGATGCAGCAATAGGTGGAGGAAGAAGAGATGAAGAAAAAGCTAGAGCAAAAGAAAGATTTTTCTCACACAGAAACGAATTCGGAGAATGGGACCCCAAAAACCAAAGACCAGAACTATGGGATCTTTACAACGGCAGAAAACACCACGGCGAGCACTTCAGAATCTTCCCGCTTAGCAACTGGACAGAGATGGATATATGGCAATATATAATGAAAGAAAAAATAGAGATTCCAAACATATATTTTGCACACCAACGCAAATGCATAGAAAGAGACGGTGTCATCCTTGCCTATTCAGAATACCTTAACCTTGATCGTGAGGAAAAAAAGAACATAAAAACCATTACCGTTAGATGCAGAACAGTAGGTGATATGACCTGCACTGGGCTTACTCTTTCAAAAGCAAAAAACGTAGAAGAAATCGTTAAAGAAGTAGCTGTTCTACGCGTCTCAGAACGTGGCAACAGAGCAGATGACAAAAGATCAGAGACTGCGATGGAAGACAGAAAAAAGGAGGGATACTTCTAACATGGATCCAAAAAAATATGAAGAAATGGAACTACTTAGATTTACTACAGCAGGTAG
>JBFYMH010000007.1:0-3420 GCA_041305005.1 Thermoplasmatales archaeon
GAACCTGATTCTTAACAGGAGACACATAATTCACCCCATCCACATCAAGCCAACTAAACCTTGCAGGCAAGGAACCAGTAGAATCAACCGACTTTGATTCAAACGCAAAAACTCCAGAAGAAAAAACAACCAAACAAATTAGTAGTAATACACAGACTAGTTTCATATATCTACCCCCAGATAACCTTTATTTTCCAGCATACATAATACATTCACAATATATATTTATTGATGATAAAATTAGATTGAAGAAACAGTTATTTCTTTTTTATAAAACCTCATCCCGCCCTTCTTCCACGCCTCCCTTACAAGAAAGTAACTAATTAATTATTTTATACGATGAAGTTATTTCTACAGACTTCTTCAGCATCGCAGACACAGAACAATACTTCTCCATGGAAAGCGCAATCGCCCTCTCCACATGCACAGGGTTTATTTCCTTACCATAAAACACATAATCCAAATGTATCTTCTTAAACACCATCGGATAACTATCAGCACGCTCAGCATCAATATTTATCTCAAAACCATCAAGCAAGACTTTTTTCTTCTCCAAAATAGAGACAACATCAGATCCTGAACAACTACCCAACGCCAATAAAACCATCTCCATCGGATGAGTAGCAGCATCTGAACCGCAGGTCTCTTTTGATACATCAATGGCAGTCCAATGGTTACTATCCGCTTTACCAATAAAAGCGCATCTTTCAACTTGTTTTATTACAGCTTTCATAAATCTCCACCTTGTTCCAAAATACAATTAATCCTTTATAAAACCTAAGATAACATATTTGCTAACAAAAAAATAAATGGAAGAACGCAGGTGAAACAGAGATACCGGGGAATATTTATATATATAGTAATAACTATATTAATTCTCAATTTTATGGGAGGATATATATGAACAAAAAAACAATGGTAGTAGTTATTGGGCTGGTTTTGTCATTAAGCATGATAAACATAAGTACGATGATTTTACCAGTTAAAGCAGCTGTTAATATTAGTACGCCGGAGAATACAATTCGCATTAACCCAATAGTCGTCAATAACGGCGGTTCTATGTTTGTTAGTGAACCAAAGACATATAATCCAATTAATAACAATGGTGATCCAATCTACAATCTTCTAATAATAGCTCCTCAGAAGTTTGCTGGAGCATTGCAACCACTTGTCGATCATAAAAACAACTTGGACCCGCCAGTAAAAACCATCCTTGTAAAAACTAGTGAAATCTATGATAGTGACTATTTCCCAGTGCAAGGTCGCGATAAACCCGAGAAGGTTAAATACTTTATAAAAAACGCATACGATGAATGGGGCATCAAATATGTTCTACTGGTAGGTATTGATATACCGGGTTTTCGAGATTTACCAGTAAGATATTGTTACAATTCTGACATCGGGACTGGCTTTGATGAACTCTGTTTCATCTCTGATTTATACTACGCCGATATATGTAATACAACAAGCGGCGAGTTTTCCAGCTGGGACACTGACAATGATGGTATCTTTGGCGAGTGGTATATGAATGAACCGGCTGAGGACAATAACATTGACTTATATCCAGATGTATATGTCGGGCGTCTTCCGTGCAAATTTACAAGCCAAGTTACGGCAACGGTCAATAAAATAATAAAATATGAGACAACAGCATATGGCGAAAACTGGTTTAAAAATATTATTGGAATCTCAGGAGATACCTATCCAGACGGCAAATGGCATTTTCCAACTCCGGGTTATGAGGGTGAGGAAAATGTACGCAGGGCTCTCGAAAACATGTCTGCCATCGGTTTTAACCCAACCTCTTTATTTGTATCTGATGGTAGTTTTTCTGGTCCAAGAGATATCAGACGTGAGATAAATAAAGGAGCCGGATTCGTATTCCTTGACGGCCATTCAAGTCCTGCTACTTGGTCCTGTAAAGATCAAAATGGTACTTGGTATAATGGGATGCAACTTTACGATGGGACAGTATATTTATTCTCCAATAAAGAAAAGCTGCCTGTTTGTATTTGGGGCGGATGTCACACTTTTCAATTCGATGTCGGTGCTTGGAAAATTTTTACAGACCCTGATTATAGAAATCATGCGAGTTGGGTTTGGGAATGTTTGGGTTGGAGCGCTGTGAGATTGCCCTGGGGAGGTGCTATAGCAGCCATGGGATGCACAGCCTTAGGGCTAACAAAAGAGGACAGAGATGACTGCTTGAAGAAAAACGGAACTATCCCGACAGAAGGAAATTCAGAGTATCTTGACTCACAGTTCTTTATCAGATACATAAATGATGGTGGTTCTAGTAGTGGCTCCGATGTTCTTCTTGGTGAAATGATGGGCAATACAGTTTCTGATTACCTAGATCATTTTTCAATAAACTGGAGCCAGGGTGCGACAAATGATTCTGCGGATGATGCAAAAACCGTTCAGCAATGGGTACTGTTCGGTGACCCAAGTTTGAAAATAGGTGGATACTCATCAGGCGGTTCCGGATACTCTGAAGTTGAAGTTTCCATGTCCAATACCCAAAGTACCTTAAACGGTTACGTAGGAGTTTCTATGCAATTCCAGGCTTCTACATCTGTTGGAACCGGTTCTTATGCATATCAATGGCAGTTTGAAGACGGTCAGTCTAGCTGTAATACAGGAAATACTGCAACATGCACATGGGATTCACCTGGTACCTATAAGGCCACAGTTAAGGTTACTGACACAGATGGTAAAGAGTGTACCTACGATACTTTTGTAAATATAGGAATAAAACCAAATGCTCCTTCAGGTCCTAGATTAGGCAAAATTGGAATGGAATACACATTTACTGCACGTATAACTGGCAGTCCCTCTCAGGATCAGATATGTTACATCCTTGATTGGGGCGATGAAACATGCAGTGACCCAATTGGCCCGTACACAACAAAGGATCGAACTGTTGCCGAGGCAAAACATGTGTGGCGCAACCCTGGAACTTATCAGATTAGAGTAAAAGCATTCCTGATAAACTCAGGAAAAGAACTCTTTGAAGAGACAGGATGGTCAGACCCAGTAAGTATAGAAATAACAGGAAAAGTCTTTGACAGGACAGTTTCTCAATCTATGCTGCAAAGGTTGCTCTATAGATAAAACGATTTATATTATGAGATAGAACGAGCATTACTTCAATTCCACCTAGTCTTCGCCTCTGCGGCCCCCATCATTCCTTTTTTCTTAGTTATTCTTTTCTTTCCCCAAACCCTACAATTTAAAAACAATTATCCCAATTATTATTAGTTGTTTATTCATATTTTTTCCAGCCCTTACCATTACTGCAACAAGAACCTTCACAAGGTATTCTATTACTTTTATCTTCAACACAAACTACAAGACTTCCTTTAACAAATATCTGTGTTGGATGTTCTTTAATACTTCGTGGATTAAAACCATTTTCCT
>JBFYMH010000008.1:0-3347 GCA_041305005.1 Thermoplasmatales archaeon
CAGATAAATCTGGTTCTCCTGCCTCACCAGCTGCTACCCAGTTACCTGTCATAAGTAGATTGCCCTCCATCGCAGCCATAACTCCATGCGTCCAACAAGTTCCATACGAGCCCTGATCTCTCACTCCAGATACGTAATTATCTCCACCTACATTTCTCAAATCATATTGGCTTGGTGGATCCATTAAAGGTGCAATAATTTCGTATTTTATGTTATCGGATTTATTTGGCAAACCCATTGTTGTTGGAAATGTAAAAACTGTACACACCAGTGCGATAATCAACAGCTTCAAAAACATCTTATTTCGGTACATATTTTTTTCTCCCCTTTTAGATTTTTACTATATTAACAGATGTTAATGCTTATTTGATATATAAGTTTGAGTGTTTAATAAAAAAAATTAGTCTCTATCTAGTTTTATACAAATTATAAAAATTGACAACACAGGTAATTTCATATAGTATCCATACAATAACAATAGTTAGAAATTAGGAGGCAAACATTTTATGGCTGAAGAAAAGAAAGGAAAAGTTGAAGGAGCTGCTGAAAAAACCGGGGAAGTCGTAGGTAAAGGAATTAAGACCGGTTGGGGAGCAGTTAAAGGCCTAGGCAAAGGTTTGAAAAAAGGCATTACAAAAGAGGAAGAAGAGAAATAAAAGCTTCTTTTTATTTTTTCGTTTTCAAAATCATATATATCAGGTTTTATACATTGATTAGATAAGTTAATAATAATTTGATATATTTCAAATAAGAACGTATAGACAAGTTAATAGGAGTACTGGATGGGATCCGCTAAGATATTTCAAAGAATTTATTTCTTGCTCTCTTTATTGTTTTCTATAACAATAGTTTGTTTACCATCTTTTTGCGCAGAAAACTATTATGCAGACATAAACATAGATGTAGACTCATCTGGTTTTGTAACAATTGATGGTACCACAAATTACCCTGAGTTATTAACAAACAATACACAGATCTACACAACAAAGGAACAAAACTATTGGCTGTTAAATATCACAAAAGAAAATGTTTTTTCTGATTTTATTTATACTCTAACTTTACCTAAAGGCACCTCCATAAATTACATAAAATCATCAGGTTTTATTAGAATCGAAGAAAACCAGGGTAATTTATTGGTTAGTGGTTTTGGAGAAAACGAATCATTTTCAGTATTAGTTCAATACCAAGTAGAAAAAACATCAGATAACAAAGTGCTAGCGCGATTTGATACCGTGTTTATTGTGTTGTTAATAGTGATAATCTCCTTAATTGTAGTTTTAGCTATCCTCTTTGTTAGAGATAAAAAAAGCAAGGAGGTAGTTGAAAAAACAAAACTGGACGAAGACGACACAAAGTTCAAGGGTTTAAATGAGAGACAAAAACAGATTATGAAACTATTGATAGATAGAAAAACTCCTCTGACACAAACAGATATCCAAAAAGAATTAAACATACCAAAAGCAGCTGTTTCAAGAAACATCCATGGACTTGAGCGTAAAGGATTGATAGAAAAAGAACAAATAGGTATGTCAAACTTGATTAGGTTAAAAAAACTATAGGTTTTTCTTTGTTTGTTCCGGTTTGTTCCGCTTTTTTTCGGTTAAGATATATATGTTGTTTCATCCAATATACGCTCAAGGTGATTGATAATATGAGAAAAATAGCGGCCATATTGATTTTGCTCATACTAATGGTCTCAATTTCATCATTAGTATTAGCAGATGACGAAGAAGATCAGGATGAACAAGATTTTGGTGATGAGCCACAGGAACAAGAAAATGAAACCCAAGAGCCTGAAGATAACGAGACAGAAGAAGAAATAGAAATAATGAATAACTCGCTGGGTGCAGAGATAAGACTACTACAACTAGAAAAAGCATTACTTAAAAATATACTAAAAGGAAACATGGCTGTTGAAGTAATAAAAGGACTTGGATACAACACATCTGAACTAGAAGATATACTTGATGATATGGAGGCTCTACTTGAGGAAGTAAAGACCGCAAATACAACCTCTAACGACTCAGTCCAGATATTTGTTGAACTTAAAAGAGAGGCGAAAAACTATACAAGACAATTCAGAGAAACAGTAAAAGAGTTATTGGATGACGTAAAAATAAATGAGATAAGAGCGACAATCAGAGAAATGGTAAATGGTGAGTTACAGAATTACAGCAAGAGAATACAAAACAGGATTAGACATTTCAACAGAAACCAGTTGTACAGGTTATATGGGATAATAGGAGAAACAAACAACTCTTTTATTAATGAGTATATGAATGGGAATATTACACTGAACCAAACAAAATTACAGATTTGTAAGATGATAAATCAGATGACAAAAGAAAAAAAATACGATGTTTTCTCTGAGATAAAAGAAGAGAACATTAAGGGTAAAATACACGCGAAATACTCTGCAGAAAACGGCCATGGCAAAGGAAAAGGCAACGGGAGAAATAAATAATAAAGGGGATAGTGACAAAAGATGAATAAAAAAATCTCATCAATTTTTTTCCTTTTGATTATTTTTGTTTCTATAACATTAGCCTACGTTTATTTTACCCAACCTGCTGCTGATGAACAGAATTACAGTGGTTCTGTTGAGGATGTAGACGATGATCAGTTATCTGATGAAATCGATGACACTTTTTTAGAAGAAGATGATGAAATAGAGATCGGCGAAATGGTTTAATCATCTCTTATTTTTTATTTACTTATTTTTAGTGGATTAGGTCCTATCTTTTTTATTTCATCAACAAAATCAGTGACAACAGATGCAAACTTCTGCCCCTCAGATGCAGAGATATACTCAAACCTAACACGTTCAGGCTCAACACCCATCTCAGAAAGTAGTTTCTTTAATAGTTTAATTCTCCGATTAGTCTTATAATTACCAGATTGATAGTGACAATCACCCGGATGGCAACCGGCTATTAGCACACCATCAGCACCTTTGCGAAGCGCCTCAAGAATAAAAACAGGGTCAACTCTACCTGAACACATCACTCTTATTGGTTTGATGTTTGGTGGATATTTCAAACGACTGGTACCTGCTAGATCAGCACCAGCATAGCTACACCAGTTACAAAGAAAACCGACTATGTTTGGTTCGAAATCCTTCATATTTCTTCCACCGGATCTTTTTTATCATCATCCAGCTCAGACATTATCATATCAACGGTTTTTGGTACAGTTTTTGATATCTCCTCACTTAACTCCTCACCAAACTCATACTGCATTTTATCAAGTGCTATACCAAATACTGTTATATCATGTGGAATCCTTGTCTCCCCCAGTCGTTTCGCTAGTTTACAAGCCTCAGGCAGACCTATATCGTGAGGGTTAAA
>JBFYMH010000009.1:0-5098 GCA_041305005.1 Thermoplasmatales archaeon
TTAGATAATTACCTACAAAATTATTGTAATATATATGATTTAATCTGGTTAGAACCGTTGCATAAACACCGCAATACAAATTCTCAAAAATGTTGTTACCAACAACCAAGTTTCCAACTGGAGCATAAGTTTTGCCTTGGATAAAACCGTATAGCACTATACCCAAACCATTTTTTCCCACTTCATTTTTTGTTATAACATTAAAGTTTGCTTCCCCATAAACCATTATTCCAAATTCGTTAGAATTTACAGTATTATTTTTATAAGTATTTCCCCACGAATGCTCTAGCATTATACCACAATAACAATTGTTGACGTTATTATATGAAATGATATTATTGCTATCAATGCTACCAGAATCCATAATATCGATTCCTATCTCAGAACTGTTTGTTACTGTGTTATTGGAAAAAATACTGTTTTTGATGTAACCAAAAACTATCCCACAAGGATTACTGTCAATAATGTTGCGAGAAACATCATTGTTTTTACCATATGATAAACTAATTCCGACGGTATTATCTGCCAAAGTGTTGTTAGTAATTATGTTATCTGAACCAGAAAAATCTATACCTTTATAATTGTTAATGATTTCATTTCTGGAAATAGTATTGTTAGATGAATCAGAACCAGAAGCACTAATGCCAGAATATATGTTATTTATAAATTTATTATCCGTAATGATATTTCTATGTGATCCTATAATATCTATGCCATCTTCGCAGTTACTGATTATATTATTTGAGATAATATTATTATCTGATCCTGAAGTGATATCAATTCCTGAGTAGGTATAGTTAAAACCGTAAATATAATTTCCATCTATTTTATTATTTACAGACCCGCCTCCTATTGTGATACTATCCCAGTGAACTTTTATATTATTATTACTTATGGTACAGTTTGAACAATTTGTTAAAGATATCCCTCTTGTATCGTGGTTATCTCCAATTATATTATTTTCACTAACAATACAATGAGAACAATCATTTATATCTATAATATATAGTTTTTTCATCATGAAGTTGTTGATTTCAAAACCATCTATTAATTGATTATTTCCGACATGAACTGCAGATGGATAATCTATTATTGTATTGTATTTGTCTTCGCCAAATAGTTTGATTGATTTTCTAACGTATATATATTCGTTACTGTAAATGCCGTTGAAGACAAAAACTGTATCGCCTTGAGACGCGTTATCAACTCCATTCGTAATAGTTCTATATGGGTGCTCGAAGGTCCCGTCCCAAGGTCCTTGTGTATTGTCATCGTCTACATAAATAGTAGTTAATCGTGTAGTTGGCATAATTGTTTTGGATTTAGGGATATATGTATCAAAGGCATTTGCAGTTGTTATAGAGGTCAATAGTAGAAATCCTATTAGGATGATTGGTACTATTTTTTTCGTCATATTCTTCACTGGTTATAATTATAGTATAATTTAATATATAAATTCACATATAAATATATTATCCTCCTAAAAAATAACAAAAAAAGTAAAGAATTTAAAGAAAGAATTGAACTTATTTGCCCTTGAAATTAGGCTTTCTTTTCTCCAAGAAAGCACTCATTCCTTCCTTTTGATCCTCTGTTTGGAAAATCTTTGAGAAATAGGATATTTCTAATTCGCATGCTTTTTTCAAATCAACTTCCATTCCCTTGTTTACTAGGGCTTTAATAAAATCTGTTTGTACAGTTGATTTACTAGCAATCTTACTAGCCATCTTCTCTGCTTCTTCCATGATTTTATCATCAGGCACAACCATGTTTACGAGGCCTATGCGATGTGCCTCGTTGGCATCAATGTTGTCGCCAGTCAGCAGCAGTTCTTTTGCTTTCATACGACCAACCAAACGTGGTAATCTTTGTGTCCCGCCAAAACCTGGGTGAATGCCTAGATTAATTTCAGGTTGTCCAATCTTTGCGCTAACTGCTGCTATGCATATGTCACAAGCCATCATAACCTCACAGCCGCCACCAAGCGCATAACCATTAACTGCTGCAATAAATGGTAGTCTAGATTTCTCGATATTCATTAAAAGGTTGTGCCCCATCTCAGCGAACTTTTTTGCCTCAGATGGATTCATATCTTTCATCTGTTTAATATCGGCACCAGCAATGAACGCCTTCCCTTCGCCTGTTAGTATCGCTACTTTTATGTTTTTGTCTTTTTCAAGTTCTTCAACAGCTTTTGTTAGCTCTAGCACTGTATCTTTGTTTAACGCGTTTAAATTGTTAGGTCGGTTAATCTTTATAATGCCTATGCTCTCTTTTTTTTCAACTAGTATATTTCCATATGACATTTTGATTATCACCTATTTATTATAGTTATAGAACCCCTTACCTGTTTTACGACCAAGTTGACCTGCTTGTACCATCTTCTTCAAAAGCGGGCAAGGTCTATACTTTGAATCATTGAATCCTTCATAGAGTACAGTCATAATATTTAGTACAACATCAAGACCAATAAGATCAGCCAACTCCAAGGGTCCCATCGGATGATTCATCCCTAGTTTCATCACATTATCAATATTCTCAACAGTACCTATTCCCTCCATATGGCAATATATCGCCTCGTTTATCATAGGCATCAAAAGCCTGTTGGAGACAAATCCTGGTCCGTCGTTTACCTCAACCGGTATTTTCCCCATCTTTTCAGATAGCTCTTTTATGAGATGGGTTGTCTCATCATCTGTTTTAAGACCACGAATAACTTCAACAAGTTTCATGAGAGGAACAGGGTTCATGAAATGCATACCAATGAACTTCTCGGGTCTGGTTGTTGCTGATGCTATATCTGTTATAGGAATGGTGGATGTGTTTGATGCAAAAACACACTCTCTTTTACAAATGCCATCAAGCTCTTTGAACAACTGTTTTTTCACTTGAACGCTTTCAAAAATCGCCTCAACTACTAAATCAACGCCTTTCAAGTCATCAAGTTTTGTAGTACCCTTTACATGTGAGAGGATCTTCTTTTTGTCATCAGCAGTCATCTTGCCTTTTTCTATGCTTTTGTCTAGGAATTTTTCGATCTTGCTAATACCTTTTTTAACAAAATCATCTGTGGTATCGCGAATAATCACGTCAAAACCGGCTTGTGCAGCAACTAGGGCAATACCATGGCCCATCTGACCAGCGCCAATAACACCAATTTTACTAATCTTCATTTTAATTACCTCTTTCGATTATCATTGAAACAGCATGTCCGCCACCAAGACAGATTGTTGCGAGTCCTCTGTTTTTGTTATAGTGTTTCATCTCGTGCATCAACGTTATGAGTATTCTTGATCCACTGCATCCTATGGGGTGGCCAAGAGCGATTGCGCCACCATGTATGTTGAATTTCTCTTTTGTTATTCCTACTTCTTTCATCAATGCAACAGATGCAGATGAGAACGCCTCGTTATGCTCAACAAGGTCGATATCATCAATCGTTAGATTCATCTTTTTCAAAAGACTTTTAACACCAGGAACTGGTGCTTCCATAACATACTCTGGTTTAACACCAACTGTGTTGTATCCTTTTATTGTAGCAAGTGGCTTTAAACCAAGTTTTTTTGCCCTATCTTTACTCATTACTACAACAGCTGATGCGCCATCTGAAATCTGAGATGCGTTACCTGCTGTGATAATCCCGCCTTCTTTGAAAACTGGTTTAAGTTTTGAGAGATTCTCAAAATTTGAGTCCCTTCTAATGCCCTCATCCTTATCAAAAATTATTGGGTCTCCTTTCTTTTGTTTAATTTCTATTGGTACTATTTCTTCTTTGAATTTGCCTTCTTCTGTTGCTTTTGCTGCTTTCTCGTGGCTTCCTGCTGAAAACCTGTCGCAATCTTCTCTTGTAACCTTGTATTTTTCTGCTACGATTTCTCCAGTCATGCCCATGTGGAATTTGTTGTAAACATCCCAGAGGCCGTCATTAACCATTGAGTCTATGATTTTACCATCAAAAAGACGATAACCAAAACGTGCTTTATCTAGGATATATGGGCAGTTGGTCATGCTTTCCATACCACCGGCAACAACTATTTCTGCGTCCTCACATCTTATTGCCTGAGATGCAAGTATCACTGCTTTAAGAGACGAACCACAGACCTTGTCAACATGAAAAGCACCAGCCTCGTATGGAATACCAGCGGCTATTGCAGCTTGTCGTGCGACATTCTGATAAAGACCTGCTGATACAACATTACCCATAATAACTTCATTCACATCAGTTGGTTTTATGCCCGCTCTTTTCACAGCTTCTTTGATAACGATGCTGCCAAGTTGCGGAGCTGAAAAACCTTTCAAAGAACCATCGAATTTTCCTTGTGCGGTTCTTACACCTGAAACTATTACAATTTCTTTCATGTATTTTGTGCCTCCTCCAAATAATAAATTTGTTCTGGCAATAGGATTTGGATTTAAAACATTTTCCAAATATTATCTTACATAGACTTTTAAAAAACAATAATCTCCCAATCTTGCTTCAAGCATGTCTCCTGTGGCTATCTCACCAACACCTTCAGGAGTACCAGTCATTATAAGATCCCCTTTTTCTAAAGTCATAATGCCAGAGACAAACTCTATGATACGTTCAATAGAATAAATCATATGTTTCGTGTTAGAGCTCTGTTTTATCTCTCCATTGATCTTTAACGATAAATCAAGATTGTTTGGGTTCTGTATCTTATCTCTTAAGACAACGTCGCTTATGGGTGCAAACGTATCAAAACCCTTAGCAATAGCCCAAGGCCAACTGTTTTTCTTCGCTTTATCCTGAATATCTCTAGCTGTAATGTCTAAACAGACAAGATAACCAAGAACGTAATCCAAAGCATTTTTTTGTGAAACATTTTTACATTTTTTACCGATAACTACTCCAAGTTCAACTTCATGATGCAAACATTTCGACATATCTGGAATTCTTATGGAATCGCCATTAAATATAATTGAACTGGCAGGTTTAAGGAAAAGAAGGGGATCTTCAGTTATGTTTGTATTCATCTCCTCTGCGTGCTTCCTATAAGATCTAGCTAAACAGACAAGCTTACCAATCTGTATTTTTTCCTCTATTTTGTCCTTGAAAATATAATAATTCATATACAAA
>JBFYMH010000010.1:0-9240 GCA_041305005.1 Thermoplasmatales archaeon
CCAGATGCACAAACCATGCAAGAAAAAAACTGGATGGGCGCAGAACTAATATTTGATTTAGATTCGGATCACATACCTGAATCAAAAAACATGAGCTACACAGAATCCTTGGAAATAGTTAAAAAAGAGTTCTACAAGCTGGTAGATGATTTTCTATTAAATGACTTCGGCTTCGAAGAAAAATACATGGATTTATATTTCAGCGGAGGTAGAGGTTACCACTGTCACATCAGAGATCCAAAGATAATGGATTTAGACAGCAATGAACGAAGAGAAATAGTTGATTATATAACAGGCAGAGATCTCAAAGAATCTCTAGTCTTCCACGAGCACGTAACAGAGATAAAAAGTTATGGTGGAAGGGTTTTTGCAGGTGGTAAAAGTCTGAAGATGCCGACCCCTCAAGAACCTGGTTGGAAAGGACGGATAAGCAGAGGGATATTAGATATTGTAAACGAGATTAAAAAAAGTGACAACCCCATCGAAAAACTTCAAGAATACGGAGTAAAAAGCAGCGACGCAGAGAAACTTGTAATGGAACTCTCAGATGACAGGATGAACAGGATAAAGGATGGTTTATTAGACCAATCCAAGACTATAAGGAAGTTTTTCCTTAACAATGCTCTTAGAAAGACAGCTGTTTCTATGAGCGCGGGTGAGACAGATGAGCCGGTTACCTGTGATGTTAAACGCCTTATTAGGTTACCATCTTCATTGCACGGAAAAACCGGTTTAAAAGTATCAAGAGTAACGTTGGATACTCTAAACGATTTCAACCCCCTAGTAGATGCTGTTGTTTTTGATGAGGAACCAGTTAAAGTAGATTTGAACCAATCCTTCAAAATGAATATGAAAGAAAAAGACTTTAATCTAGAAAAAGGCGAACAAAAAATACCAACGTATCTAGCTGTTTTTTTAATAGGGCGTAATATAGCAAACCTTATTTAACACATCTTTTAATGTAACATAGGACAGATAATGGACGAAGAAGGAATTAACTATAAGACTCTCAGGAAAATTCAGCAAACAGAGAAAACCTCACCAACTCTAACTAGTATACATCAAAGTTTTTACAACGACCTATCAGAATTTCTTAAAAACTTAGAGGACAGATTTGAAAAGGAATCCAACTCACAGAAACAAATGCTTCTAAGAGACGAGATACAAAACACAAAAAAAATAGCTAACAACATATACGAACAAAGAGAGAAAAAGATTTTGTTAGCAGCTATCTCAAAAGCACGAGGTGGAGAACCAGAGCTAAAGAATCTTGTTGACGAGGAAAAAAAACTTTTTGATACAACATTAGAAACCATGAATGAAACACGTGAAAAAATTCTAAACAAAAAAACAGAAAACAAAGAAAACCCTACCGAAGAGACACCTAAAGTTGAGGAAAAAAAAGAGGAACAAACCAACATCAACCCTGTCGTGATGGTAACAAATGATATACCAGAATTTATTGGAACAGATGCAAACAAATATGTTCTCAAAAAAGGAGACGTGCTGTCACTGCCAGGAGACATGAGTGATACATTGTCCAAAAGAGGAATGGTAAAAGAAGTAAAAAGATAGTAGCTTACATTTTTATATGACCTTCTTTATTACCCTTAAAATCCAGAGTGATTTTATATGCAAAAACCGAGTAAAATCAAAAGGTACTGCCCCCACTGCAAAAAACATACTATACATGAAGTAGATAAAATAAAAAAGAGGAAAGCTAGTGAGCTAAAGCAGGGACAGCGACGTTTCAGACGTGTAACAAGTGGTTACAGAGGCTTCCCAAGACCAAAGCCCGAGGGCAGAGAAAAAACCAGTAGACGTATAGGTTTAAAATACAAATGTACTGTTTGTAAAAAGAGTCACCAACCTAAGAACCTACGCACAAAAAAGTTGGATATAGGTGAAAAGTAAAATGAAACAAAAATTTGATAGTAAATTCGTAAAAGTAAGATGCAAGGATTGTGAAAACGAACAGGTGTTATTTGATAGAGCCAGTAGTCCTGTATCATGTCATATATGTGGCAGTAAACTAGCTGTACCGTCTGGTGGTAAAGCGAAGATAAAAGGCGACATCTTAGAAGTTATCGAATAAATATACAAGGTCTAAAAGGTTTATGATGAAGAAAGATTACCCGGATGAAGGGGAACTTGTTGTTGGAACTGTCGTAAAAGTTCAGAATTTTGGAGCATTCGTAGCCCTTGACGAATATCCTGGTAGAGAAGGTTTTATCCATATAGCTGAGATCGCCACTGGTTGGGTTAAACGCATACGTAATCATGTGAGAGAGAAACAAAAAATTGTATGCAAAGTACTAAATGTTGACAAATCCAAAAACCATATAGACCTGTCTTTAAAGAAAGTAAACGAACACCAAAAAAGGGATAAAGTACAGGAATGGAAAAACTGTCAGAAATCAGAAAAATTAATAGAGATGATATCAAAAAATTTGGGTAAAACAGTTGAGCAATGTTACAAAGAATTTGGTAACGACCTGATAAAAAAATATGGTACATTACATGCAGCTTTTGAAGAATCTGCATATGACCCAGAGGCTCTTAAAAGAGATGGTTTTAAAGGCGACTGGTTAAAAGAGTTTGAAAAAATTGCATCTGAGAATATAACAATCCAGTTTGTAGAAATAAGAGGTCATCTAACAGTAAATTCCTGGTTACCAGATGGTGCCAATCATATACGCAATGCTCTAATAAACGCAGAAAAAAGTGATTTCGAAGACGTTGATATAAAAATAAAGTATATCGGCGCACCAAAATACATGATAAATGTCAGAGCACCAGATTACAAGATAGCTGAGGACCAAATGAAAAAAGCTACAGAGCGAGTAACAGAATACATAAAGAATTTCAAGGGCGAATGTGAACTCCACAGGAAGATGGAGGAATAATGCCCAATATAATGTACTGCAAAAAATGCAATGAATACACATTGAATGATGTCTGTGCTAAGTGCGGGCAAAAAACTGTATCAAAAAACCCACCACGTTTTTCACCACAGGATAACTACGGTGTTTATAGAAGGAAGTTAAAGAAACTTGAAAAAGGTGTATAATATGGATTGTGTCGCTGTAAAATATGTTGCAAAAAAACCTAAACTTAGAAATCCGATATTTATCGAAGGGTTACCAGGTATAGGGAATGTTGGAAAACTAGCAGTAGAGCACATAATAGAAGAGACGAATGCGACTAAATTCGCTGATTTATACAGCAAAGATTTCCCACCACAGGTTTTCATAAATATGGATGGTACAATTAAACTTGTAAACAACGAGTTTTATTACTTGAAAGCAAAGAAAAAAAACCAGAGGGATCTAGTACTTTTAACAGGTGATTATCAGGGTCTTTCGTCCCATGGTCAATATGATCTAGCAGAAAAAATACTGGACATTATCCAGGAGTTAAACGTGAAAGAAATTTTCACACTTGGCGGATATGGTCTGGGACATGAAATAAAAGAACCTAAAGTTTTATGCGCAACCACAGACAAAAACCTTGTCGCTAAAATGAAGAAATACGGTGCGGTGTTTAAGAAAAACGAACCAGGTGGCGGTATAGTAGGAGCCAGTGGATTAATATTGGGTTTAGGTAAACTTAGAGGGATGAAAGGCGCATGTTTTATGGGAGAAACACCAGGGTATCTAGTGGATCCTAAAAGCGCTAAAGCAGTCCTAAAAATTTTAATGAAAATGCTAAACCTCGACGTTAACTTATCAGAGTTGGAGAAAAAAGCTAAAGAGATAGAATATATAGCTCATCAGCTGAAAGAAATGGAAAGTGCATCTAAAGAAAAAACAGACGAGCTAGGATATTTCGGCTAAAAGAGATTAAGTCTGATTTTGATACCAATCAAGGATTTCCTTGTAATCAAGAGCACTACCGGTCGTATAAACAACCATGGTGTTATGGCCAATTTCTTGATCTGCACCAGACACCAATAGTACACCAACTGCTGTAAGTCCTTTTAAAAAACCATAATATTGAAAGTTTTTTCCATCCAGATATGCTGTTCCTTCACGTAATAGGTTATATCCATCTTTTTCCATTTTTTCCTTGTAATATTTTGCAATGGACTCAACTGATCCATCTGCACCATATGCCTTGTATTTTATTTTATCCAAGTTTGGCATATCATTGATCTCCGGATACTCTTCAATAAAATCTTCGGCATTAAGTTCTACATAAGATCCTGGTGGTTCCTTTACATCTAAAAAATCTTTTACTGGGATAAAACCCGCACTGTATGCTAAAGATCCAATTGCACCGACTATCGATAATATTACTATGATAGCAACAACGATCTTCACTTTTTTCCTCTTATTTGTAATTTCGAATTTTTTATGATAGTCTGGTTTCTCTCCTTCACAATTCATGTTTAATCAACTTAACCATCCCATATAGATATTATTTATCATGTTAATACTTAACAATAATTATATTTAAAGATATCGCGTAAAAAAACCAAAATGGAAAAAATTCAAGAAGAAAAGTTATACCGGGGATATCTTCTCTGCAACTAAAACGATTGATTTGCCAGCACTAGCCTCTTCTTCAATCAGAACACCTGCAAAACGATACTTTACATTCTCAGCTAAAGAGATATTAACACCAGAGTAATCAAGCGGTAGACGCTTATAATTTGTCAATGAGGCCCCCTGCTGAATTATACTTGATGTAATAAAACCCCTCCCATCAGTAGCCTCGTGATAAAAGTACCCATCGACAGTTATAGTTTTACCGACATATGCTCCGCTACTACTCATCACCTCATCAGGGGAAAGTACTAATATAGATTCGCCAACAGGATTATTAAGCATATAATAAGAGCCCAAGATTATTACAACAACTAACAACGCAATTATAATAAGCCATAGCCTCTGTTTTGGATTAAACCGACTCATGCTACACCCAGCTATATCGAATAATAAACCTATTTAAAACTCTATCCGTCTAGAGCAATGCCATAAGTTTTTTCAGGGTTATCTTTATGTATCTCATAAGCTTGTTTTTCAGTTAATAACCCTTTTTTAATCAAATCCAATGTCCTCTTGGGAACAGTTTTTGGACTCAACACAGCCCCTGGCCTCTTGGGATCATCAATATAATCAGTTTCCATCATAAAACGCGTACCCTTCTCAAGAGAACTAACCACATTTTTTTCGCTTGCTAAAACAGATGGCATAAGACCATGGTTCTCCTCAATTCGTATCAACGGCGGCGAATAATGTTTAACAATCATATGCGCAGATAAACCAGCTTTCTTGCCCATCATAACGAGCTCTTTACACAAATCAGGTGTGGCACTCTCAGTGTGTAACACAACAGGAACACCCACCTCTTTAGCTCTCTGCATACCGTATAAAAGAATCTCGTTTGAATCATCTAATGTCTCTTCATCAACTGGAAAATGGGGTCTACCTATCTCGCCGATAGCTATGCACTTATGATCCAAACAGAGATCAGCTGCAAGATCCATACCATCCATCATTATCTGAATAGCCTGCGCTTTACCAAAAATCTCTTTCAACTTGATATAATCAACAGGATAAGGGCCAACAGTTACAAAAACACCGATATCAACAGCAGAACGAATTATTTTAACCATCTCTAAAGTTTCCTGATAACAAGGCTTATAACTTTTTTCCTTAACAACAATATCAACCATGGGCAACTGACATAAAACAAGATGAGTGCCACCTGCTTTTTTAAAGTCTCTAACAGCATCTAAAAAGCTACCATCACGCCTCAGATGAAGATGATTATCGAACACTATCAACAAAACCAACTCCAAAAAGATTATTTATAGCCCATTTATAAAACAAACTATCACTGTGTTTGATACTCAAGATGCTCTTTTCTAACCTCTCTTCTGACAACATCTTTAACAATTTGAGCGAGTCTCCACCCAAAATAACTCATAAAAAAAGTAAAAAAACCCATGAGACTATAAACAATTATATCTTTTATCAATTCAAAAAATTGCTGTATAACTAGAAGAGTCAGACCCAAACCAACATATATGGAAACAAGTAAAAAAATCCATTTAAGATTAATAGATGGCAATTTCCTAATTTTATTAACTTTCAATATATGTCTATTACCAGGACGTGTAATAGCTGCTGATTTTAAAACACGGAGCTTGCTTTTCGTAAATTTTTTTGATAGCTCCTTCTTACTGGTTTTTCTCCTCAGCACATTTCCCCTCCTGGAAATATTATCCTTGAGTGATCCCAAAAAACATATTTTAATGTACGTATAAAAAGCTGTTTCGCAGATAATTATGCAGCTATATCGCAGATAATTATGCAAATGCAAAAAAGATAAAATCCTTGATAAAAAATAATTTTATATTGTTTCAAAAGATTTAATAAGCAATTATTAGTTTATTATGCTCCGTGATGGTGAAAGGAGAGTTAATAGAAGAGGATAATTCAGTTAATTCGATTAAGGAAAAAAAACTAAAAGAACAATTTTTAGACGAAGCATTTAAAAACGCTGAAGACAAACGTGGAGTTAAGAAACCTGACGATAAAAAAAGGAAGAAAACAACCTACAAGAAAAAATTTCCATTATTATGTATCTTATTAATTGCTACCGCAATAATTTTTTGGATATCTATTAATTATGTAACATGGGGATATATTAAATACGATACCGGCAGCTCAAAAATAGAAGTATCTATAAACAGAGATTTTGCTCTATACACTGAAAGCGGAGAAGTTACTGATATCAATGCAAGCAAAGATATCACAAATCTATTTTCCCAACCATACCACTTAGGATTATCAACGAATGATTTCAGCTCTGCACCAAAACTATCGGAAAATGCAGTTATAGTCTTGGTTGTACTATGCATATTGATTTTGATATTTTGGATACTGGATAAAATACTCAATTTTTCATCAGAGATATTTATCCTCATCCATTTTGTTATAACTACAACTGCCATCTTTCCGTGCATGTTTATTGTTTTATCTGTAATAAAATTCATAGGGGCGCAGATTCTTCTATATTACAATATCCATTTTATTAATGCTAAAATAATTGCAGTCGCTTTTCCTGCGTCTTTCGTTTTAATTATTCTAGGGTTTGTGATTATTAGAATAATTTTCACAGTCATTAGAATGGATTTTAAAGAAATGCAGAAATTATCAAAAATCGATTTTACAGAAACGACGACTCCCAGCCATGGTGAATAAAAGATGACAAAAATATTTGTTCCAAGAGTCAGGAAGATTACAAATCTAATTTTAGTGTCTAGTATAATTAGCTTGACTCTTATTTCGATTTTACCTTGTTTTGCAGAGGATATAACTGGGGAAATATTGTACTACAATATAGATGCAATAAAAAACAATAACAATATTTTATTTGATAGTTTGAATATGATTGTTATTTGTAATTGGATGCTCATACTATTTAGTATACTATCTCTCATTGGTTTAATGCTCATAGTATCAAACAAATATTCGAATGTAGCAAAAATTATAATGTTGATAATTTGTGTAAACATAATATTTAGTGCTTTATCTGTGCTTTTAAGTTGGGTTTTGATAAAAAACACAGGCGATATAAATGGTGCACGAGCGCCGCTTATTTTAAACGGCGTACTAATAAATTATCAATATTTCCCGTTCATATCCTCTGCCATTTCCTTAGCGGGATCTATATTATATTTAATAATTGTTCCAAATTTTTATTTTAAGTATTTTATGGGATTGAAAAAGCAGAAAAAATTTGCAGAAAAACAATCCATGGGAAAGATTACACAGATACAATCTTCCGGAGAAGGAAAAGTTGTTGTTAAAAAACCATCTTCGAAAAAAATTGCACCAATTGCTAAACAACCATTTGAATCTACTGGGGAAGACTCCTTTGAAGGATACATACAGGAGGACCACGCCGATTCTGAGCAATATCCTGCACCTGAACTAAGATTAAAAACAAAAAAAGAGTCGCTGCCTGAGAAAGAAGAACCGGTTGATGTAAAAGGACCTTATGAAAGAACATTTGAGCAAGAGCCTGAATCTGATATCTCAAAGCAAGATTACTCTGAAAAAAAGGAGCAACAGACGTCATCTTTGTTTGAACAGGCTCTGTCATCTGCTATAGAAAAAAGGCAATTTGGCACAAATAAAGCTGAGGAGCCTCTGAAACAATCACCTTTAAAGAAAAAGTTAACAATTAGATGCCCTGAGTGTAAAAACATTTTTACTGCCGAGAAAGAAGAAGGAGTTTTTGAGACAAAAATAGAATGCCCAAAGTGCGGTAGAAAGGGCGTAATAAAACAATAAAAAAATTTATTTTTTAGATGTCTGCTACTATTCTTATCACATCGCCGTCTTTTAGTTCATAATCATATCCTATCACGCGGTGTGTTCTGGCATCTATTCCTCTAATAAAATGGTCCCCTATGTCAGTATGAACCCTGTATGCTAGGTCTTTTGCGGTACTTCCACGTGGCATTAAATGAGCATCTGGCAGAATTCTGCCTTGTTTATCAGATAGGTGTGTCTCGTCCTCCACAGGATAAACAACAATCAGATTCAACATTTTAACTGCTTCTTCTATGCATTTTTGTATGCCTGTTGAACCATACTTTTTCAAAACATGTGTTCTTATGTATTCTAATGCTTTCAGTTGTTTTTCAGTTAATCCTTGTTCGTTTATTATTTTAAAATCGTTGCTACCTGGGCTGTATTCAATCAGACCTTTCTTTGCCGCGTTGTTCAATGCAAGCTCAGATTCAGCACTGGTAGGAACAACGATATAACCTTTTTTTCTAAGCTCATCTGCTTTTGCCATAAGATTATCAGGAGCAACATCACATTTATTGAATGCTATCAACATGGGTTTACTTATCTTTCTTATATACTCTGAGAGTTTTAGTAAATCTTCATCATCCCAAGTAGAAGGCTTTTCCATATTGAGACCAATTGTCCTAATAGCATTATGTATGTGTTCCTCTTTCATCATTAAACCAGTCAGCTTTTCTGCTAGCATCTTATCGATTTTTTTACCCTCCAACTCACATCGTCTAGCTATATCCTCCCAACTCTTTTTTATGATGCCCATCAACCAATAGGTGATCTCTTTTCCAAGAAAATCAACATCATCAATTGGATCGTATTTACCAATAGCACATATGTTACCTTCCATGTCAGTACAACCAGATGCATCCACAATTTGAATCAAAGCATGGGCCTGCCTAAGATCATCTAGAAA
>JBFYMH010000011.1:0-28083 GCA_041305005.1 Thermoplasmatales archaeon
AATTTGTTTTATCTATCGAAAAAGTTAACAAAATGGTTGATTTGGCTGTTATTCATGGTGGTCAGGGTACGGTTTATACTGCTGCTTATGCTGGTAAGCCTGTTATTGGTTTTCCAATGCAATTCGAACAACACCTTAATTTAGAAATACTTGTGAAAAAGAAAATGGCCATAATCGCCTCAAGAAAATATTTCAATGAACAAAAGTTTTTGAATGATATTAATAAAATATTTAGCAATTATTCTTTTTATTTTAACAACGCACAGAACCTTTCTAAAAAACTACCAGAACCTGAAGGAGATAAGATTGCAGCAGGTAAGATCATTGAGATTTTGCAACAATAACTTTCTAGATTATCCATGCGGAGCTTAAATGAATAAAAATATTATTATTAATAGAATATTGGATAAAACTTTCAAATATTCAGGTTTGAAATATTTTTATTTCAAAAATAAAAAAAACAAGAAAAAATGTCCAATTCTGCTTTATCATTCATTAAACCCAAATATAGATGGCGTACCAGAAAGCTTGTTTAAAGAACACGTACAATATCTGAGTTTAAACTATAATCTTATAACTTTAAAAGATGCAATACAAAGAATTACCTATGGTCATTTAAAGGGTGACGAGTTGGTAATAACTCTTGACGATGGGTACGAAGATAATTTCACCAAAGCTCTGCCTATTTTAATTAAATATAATGCAACTGCTACAATTTTTATCACTACTGAACTAATTGGTAAAAAATATCTAGAACAAAAAATGCTCAATGAAAACCAAATAATAGAACTTAATAGAAGAGGAATGGAAATAGGATCTCATACAATAACGCATCCTAATTTAACTACTATCTCAGAAAATCAATTAAAAATTGAATTAGAACAAAGCAAACGAAAATTAGAGAAGATAATTAAAACCGATGTCACATCTTTTTCTTATCCAACTGGTTTTTATAACAAAGCAGTGATAGAGATATGTAAAAAAGCTGAGTATAAAGCAGCTTGTACACTTTTTTATAATTTCTATATAGATTTGGAAAAAATATATGAGATACCACGAATCGTAATTTATTCATACGATTCTGTTATGGATTTACAAGCAAAAATCAATGGAGATCATCATTGGATGACCATATTAGACAAATTATTTTTGCCATGGATACTTAAAAAATATGATTTACATTTTAAAAACAAAGATAAACAAGCATAACATAAATTTACACTACATTCTAAGTTTATTTAAAATTAAAAATAATCATTTTAATTAAAAAGATCATCTCAATTTATTAACATCATACATCAAATCGTAAACGTTTTCTTTTTTTTTCACTCCATCTTTTTTAATGATTTTAAAGTAAGTCGGTATCATTTTTGATAGTGGGATAAGCTTATTTTTTCGCGTGCAAACAATAACTCGTTTGTTCAAGTGTTTTAATTTCTGATTTTTCTTTTTAGCCATTTTTTTCATTCTTCTGGCAAAATCTATATCTTCTAACGCCCAAAATTTTTCATCAAAACCGTTCATTTTCTCAAAATCTGAGCGTCTTAGATAAATAAGGATAAGTCCATACCCGCTCAAATCTACTTTTATAAGATACAATAGAAAATCTATCAAACCAAAACCACCGAATCCAAAAAAACTGTTTATTCTATCAGGTCTCATTCTACTTCCCCCTCCAAAAATGTTTTTTCTTTCTAAATTTCTATGAATTTGAATAAATGCATCCCTAGGTATTATAGAAGAATCCCCATCAACAAATGCAATATATTCACCTAATGCGTACCTTGCGCCAGCATTTCTTACAGCAGCCAAATTATGTTTTTCAAATTTAACAACTCTGCAACCGTAATCTATAGCAATTTTTGCAGTGTTATCTGTTGAATCGTTGTCGACAACTATTATTTCTACTCTTTCTTTGATGATTTTTTCATATAACGATTTGGCGATATTTACTGACTCGAGAGTTGGTCGTATATACTTTTCTTCATTCCATGCAGGAATTACTAATGTAATCTTTGTTTTCAACATTTTCAGGCCTATATTAAGATAATAAGTAATAGTCTAAGATTTAAAAATATCTATTTAACATAAATTTTTGCTGTAACAATCAAATATTTTAATACGTACTAGTTTTATAATTGTATGACTTGTAGGATAGAAATAAATGAAAATATGTCTGATATCTAATTTAAGATCCGAAGGCTATGGTGTCTCAACTAGAGCTTATTATATCTCCAAGCATCTATCACAATTTGGTAACGAAGTTCTACACATATGCGATAATTCATCTGAAAATGTCAAAGAAGTATCATTTGATGATTTTACCGATCATAGAAACATTAAGTATGTAGAAAAAATTCATTATAAAAATGGCATAAAATTAATTAATAATCTAAAAAATGTGAAATATTTAATTAAAGAAATTGAAAAATTTAACCCAGATGTTATATATCCTCATATGCTATTCAATGGTTATAAAATTCTTTGGCTTAATAAATTTTTTAAGAAACCCATAATCTATGATGCTGATACTTCTAATTATTTTGAAATGATAACTGTGCCAAATCATGAATACAATATATTAAGAGAAATAATAGGAATATTGGAAAAAAAAATTCTTAAAAAATCCAATGGAATAATTACTGTTTCTGCTGAAACAAAAAAATTTTTTATTGATACTTATAAAATCGAAACTGAAAAAATCGAGATTGCTAAAAATGGTACTAATACTAAAACTTTTAAACCTGGTCCAAAAGATACCAAAATCTTATACAATCTTGGAATCAGAGAAAACGATAAAATATGTGTTTTTACAAACCCTAGATTCTTTGGCTACAAAACAAATTATTACGGTTTAGATTATTTATTTGATATAGTACCTAAAATCGAAAAAAAAATTGAAGACATCAAATTTTTAATTATAGGGGGTGGACCTGAACCTAAACCGCCTTCAACAAATGTTATATATACTGGCTTTGTAAAAAATTTACCACCATACATAAATCTAGCTGATGTCTGCTTGGCACCTTATCCTACTGAAGCTGTGTGTGGTGGCACAAGAAATAAAATCTGCGATTATCTTGCATGTGGTAAACCAATTGTTTCAACTCCCGAAGGGATGAGAGGATTTGACGATGCTATACCTAATGAGCATTACTTTTTAGGAATTAATAAGGAATATTTTGTAAATAAGTTAATTTATTGTCTACGTAATCTAGATGAAGTAAAAACAATTGGAAAAAATGCCAGATCTTTATCTCTTAGATATGATTGGGAGATTTCATCAAAGAAAGTTGAAGAATATCTAAAAAAGTTTCTGATGTAATTAACCGGATTTTATCTTTCTCTATTTTATTTGTTGGTTCTCTAAATTTTTCATCTGAATAATCTTGACCATTCAATTTCAGTATAAGGTTTCTTTTTGAATATTTCTAAATATTTGTTTGGTAGATTTTCTATTAATTTTTGAAATTGTATTTCATCATATTTACTAAATGCCGTTGGTATGATGCTTATATTTTTGTCTCCAGTCATATTTACTTTTTTGTTATTTAGAGTTAAATTAAAAAAATTAAACATATCCTCTATTTTTTTGTAATTGTTAAGATATCCTGGTGTGAAAAGAGTATAACAATCGTCATACTTCTTATATTCCTCTAAAAATTGCATGGCTCTGTTTTCTATTTCAATCCATTGCAATAAATAGTTCTGATATGGAGTTAGAGATTTTAGCTGCACATCTCGATAAATATCTTCTTTTTTTGTCAAAGTCCATATATAATATTTCGCTCTATCCTTTCCTCTGTAATATTTAGGGAAGGGATATAAAATTTTGATTTTAGTTGTATGAATCCACGTATCTTTGTTAAGTTCACTTCTGGCTACCTCAAGCGGATTTCTAATCAAATGAATCAGTTTCATATCAGGGTAATATTCCATAGCTACATCTGAAAAAGATTTGAGAAAAGCATTATTTGTTTCTATATATACATCGTTGCCATGTTTGGCGTATCTGTCGATTTTCTTTTTTTTCCACAGAAACTTTCTTCTTATCTTATCAATTTTTTCCTGCTGACGCCAATAGATAGGTTTTCCGAACATATTTGGTAATGGTTCATGTTTGCTGATACAGTTTTTGATATTATATTTGAACAAATCAGATAGATACTTGGTTCCTGATCTTCCACTTGCTAAAACAAATATTTTAAGCATAATCTACCCTGATATGTTATATTTTTATCGTTTTTTTGTAAGTATTATGTAAAACAATCAACTTTGTATTTATAAGCTAAATGCTTAAATCTCTATAGAATCGTATTAAAAACTAAATAATAATAAATAATAAACTTATTCGATGGAGTGATTATGAACAATTATAACAAAAAACCGCTTGTTGGATTTTTTCCTCTTTTTTATAACCTCGCTGAAACTGGCAGAGCTATACTAGTCGCTAAAAGATATATAGAACTTGGTGGCGAAGTCATTTTCTTCAGTCATGGTGGAGAATACGAATATCTGGCTAGAGAGCTGGGATACAAAATTATCCAACTAGATCCTCTCTTTACCGAAGAATCAATAAAAAGAATCGTAAGTATTAACAGAAGAGAAAGAAAGGGCATAGCATATACAGAAACTTTTTTACGAGAATCTGTCAAAAATGAAGTTCTAGCCTACAAAGAAACAGGAGTTAATATGATTGTATCATTTGTCAATATGCCCTCTTCTATTTCTGCTAGAGCCGCAAAAATCCCTCTTGTTTGCATAGGGCCTGGGCCAGGATCTTTTTACGTTTCTTATCCAGATTATTTTGAAAATACCATTACGCGCTTTATCCCAAAATACTTTAAAATACAATTTTTAAACTGGAGTTTCGCTTATGGTAAAAACTCTCTAAAACCGTTTAACAAAGTTGCACGTGAATACAACCTTAAACCATTCAAATGTTCTATGGAAGCGACTCGCGGAGATGTAACTTTGATTACTAATTTTCTAGAATTTATAAACGTTTTTCCAAATCAACAGGAATTCCCTGATGAAGACTATGTTGGTATTATTCTTTTGGAAGATTTATTTTTGAAAAAATTTCCTGAAGAAAATACAAATCAGATAAATAACGAAATTGAAGCTCATATCAAAAGACCTGGTAGATCTATTCTTTTAACCATGGGTAGTAGCGGCGATAAACAACTTTTTCTTAATATCCTACAGGCACTAAACAAAACACGGTATAACGTTATTGCAGTATATGCTAATATATTACGAGAAAACGAGATACCTAAGTTAAATGATAATATTTTAATGAAGAAATTTGTCCCTTCTATTGAGAAGGTTAATCAGATGGTTGATTTGGCTGTTATTCATGGTGGTCAGGGTACGGTTTATACTGCTGCTTATGCTGGTAAGCCTGTTATTGGTTTTCCAATGCAATTCGAACAACACCTCAATCTAGAGAAAATGGTTGGACATGGTACTGGTTTAATGTTATCAAAGAAATATTACAAAGAAAAAAATTTACACGATGCAATTAAAAAAATATTTGATAACTACGATGTTTATCTAAACAATGCTAAGAAACTTGCTAAAAAGATTCCTATGCCCGAGGGCGACAGAAATTCGGCGCTAAGACTCGTTGATATCTTAAAACAATATAAAAACAATCAAAAATAAGTTATTTATTATCTAACATCATAATGAAGGACGACAGATTGCAATGAATGATCAGAATACTGATCCCAATCGAAAAATTGAGATAGGTATACTGGAGGTACGCCGCCATATACCTATAATATACTCATTTAGCAAGATTTTCAAAACAAAAGATACAAATGTTACCATATTTACTACAAAAGAACTTTTATCGCAACTAACCAACTATCTAAAAGATACAAAAGAGTATAACATCGTACTTAAAGAAGATAATGAAACAATATATTCATTTATAAGGCGCGTCAAAAAAATTTGTGATCAAAAAATCGATTTATTATTTGTTAACACCATCCATGAAACTGTGTTGGATCTTATATGTTATCTAAAATTTCGCCCAAAATCCAAGACTGTTATTCTAGTTCATCATGTAAACGCTTGGTTAAAGCCACAGCTAGTATGCAAAATACTACATCCTATCCGAACTTTTGACACGAACATGAGCTCTGTTTTAATCCATGCATTTATATTTCCAAAATTTGATGCAATCAACGTTATTTATCGCCCGCTAAAAGATTACATAAAAACACATACTAACTATGACCAAGAAATATTTACACTCCCCACATCAATATTCGATAAAACTACGTTAACATCAGATTCAAACGATAACGAAGCAATTAAAATTGTAATACCTGGTCTCATCCAGGAACACCGCAAAGATTACGATGTTGTTTTTACGGCTTTCTCATCCCTTTTCAAACAACACAAAAATAAAATCAAATTGATTATACCTGGTTTGCCTGTGGGATTATATGGTAAACGTATCTATGAGAAATTCAAAAACTTACGTGATGAAGGATACGATATTGTAATTTTTGGCAAATACGTCCCAGATGACATATTTGGTAAACTGCTAACTGAAAGTGATATTATTCTTGCTCCAATAAAAATTAAAACCAGAGCTGATAACGACATAGAAGAGGAATATGGTAAAACTGTTGGCAGCGGCGTAATATTCAATGCCATACAATATGCAAAACCTATAATTGTTCCATATGAATTCAATATGTTACCTGAGCTGAAAAGTAGTACATTGACCTATAAAAACCCGGGAGAACTAGAGAACATCATAAATACGATTCTTTCAGATTATGAGAACCTCAAAAAACTAAAACAAGAAGCATTAGTAAACGCAGAAAAATTCTCACTTGATACTCTCCAAAATTATTTCGAACAGAACGTATTATCCTGGGTTAAAAAAGAATAAGAAGTTACATTGTACATCTATACTCTTAATCTGAATTGTCACAATCTAAATTTTTAAATTATCTTTGAGTTTTTTTATTTTTTGTTTTTCAGAATCTGACAAGGTTTGCTTGACGGGCGAATATTTATCCCAATCAACTGTTTCCAACGAAGGTTTCTCAACGAAAATATAATCATGAACTTTACCGTCTACATCGTTTGGCACAGGAAGATCTAGAGTAGCAAATACTGTCGGTAAAACATCCATAACATTTGCATTTTTAATTGTAACATTTGATTTGATGTTATTGCCATGAGCAAAAAAAACACCATATTTAGCATGATCACCAGAGCGACCAGCAGAATCATCACTAAAAGCAACCGGCAATATCCGTTTCTTTGTTTTTTTCCATCTGCTTAAAACATTGGGTGTCCGTATCCATTCCGCGGCTGTAACCCCTTTTTTAACATCAATTACTAAATCGGGCGGATCTTTTGCTTTCTCACCATATACCTCATCACATCTGTATATTTTTTCAACAAGGTGCTCTTTCGTATCCGGATGTTGTAATTTTTCAAATAACGTCTGAATTTCTTTACAAAGACGATTATATTCATCTGGATCTACTATTCCTTCTGAAAATCTGCCTTTTCGACATATTCTAATGCCGCGTCCATCTGCTGTTGAAAATGCTTTAGTCTTGGAAAAATCAATAAGTTTTTGTTTAGATGAACTTGAAAAAAGAATTTTTTTTATAAACTTAATTTTTTTTATTGTTTTAGGTGGGATAATTCGCAATATTGAACTTATTATTTTAAAAACTAGATAATCAAAAATAGATGTAGGATTCTGTGATAAATCTTGCTTCGGTACCAACAATCCAGCATTATACAATACATTATCAGGGTACAAAATTGTTTTGATTTCCTCAAAACCATGATCAGATACCACAAAAAATACAGCATCTGAAAAATTTTCAACCATGGTGCCGATAAGTTCGTCTACTTTTTGATAGCAACTTAGTAACAAATCCTTTCTTTTATAAAGAAAATGCTGTGCAGTATCTGTGCCTCTGATAACAACCATTGTTAAATCCCAGTCGCTTTCCTTCATAAGATTAATTGTTACACTAACATGTGAACTCATCTGATCTATAATCTGATTCAACAATCTTTCAGGCGCATATTTCGCCATGTAAGAACGGGGAAAATCATCTACCCATAACTGCTCTAACTCAAATATGCCCAAGTCCTCTTTTGTTAGTCTATCTTTTACAGTTTTCGGATAAGTAAAATTTGATTCATCAGATGGTGTAAGTAACCCTGTGATCATAACGCCATCGATTTTCTCTGGCGGGTATGTATTGGGAACATTTACTATTATACTATTTAGCCCAATGCTTGTTAAATAATTCCACAGCGCAGGAACCTTTCTGCTAGATGAGGTTATGAGATGTGATTCTAAGGATGATGTACTCTCAAAACCATAAATGCCATGTTTACCTGGATTACAACCAGTAATTATAGAAGCCCATGCAGGTGCACTAAATGGCGGTATAGTGGATTCAAGCGAACCGTATGTCCCATCTTGTTTAATTTTTTGTAAATGTGGAAGTTTATCTTCTTTCATCCACAACTCCAATAGATCTGGTGTTGCACCGTCAACGCCAATTATTACAACCTTCTTTTTCATAAGACCCTTATTGCATCATTAAATATGCAAGGTTTATAAGAATTACTTTTTTGAACATTGTCTCCAATGTAGTTACTTTTACTTTAAATCACTAAAAATATTAATATGATATGTTAATAACTTATCTAGTAAGTCGTGAAGTTTACTATGAACATAAATTGCAAAACCTTTGATTTAGACTATCCATACAATGACAGACTTAAAGATGTGTCGTTCCAACCCGTCTTCATAATGGGTCTACAAAGATCCGGTACAAGTATTTTATACAAAATACTCGCTACTACACAACTCTTTAACCCCATAACTGCGTATCACATAATTAAATACCCTGAACTTCTTTATAATCATATAAATAATGGAGAACTAAAAGTAAAAAACGATTTGTTAGAATTTTTGAAATCTAATTCTCAGACAGATAGAAGTATAGACAAATTGAAGATAACACCTGACTTCCCTGAGGAATACGGATTCTTACTTGGCCAAAAAACCAAATATTCGAATCTTAATGATAAAAATCTTCATGTTTTCATTGATTTATGCAAAAAAATTCAATTTATATCTGGCAACAATAAACCTCTTCTATTAAAAAACCCGTGGGATTTCTCAAATTTCTTATATATTAAACAGGTTTTTCCAAATGCAAAATTTATATTCATACATAGAAACCCACTTAAAACACTTAATTCACAAATAAATGCGATGAGAACACTGCTCCGTGATAAAAGCGCTTATATGGCGATGCTTTCCCCGTGGTATAATAAACTATTTTATCATAAATTGCATCTTTATTACTATAAATTTTTGTACTCCCCTAATTTACCAATTCGATCAATTCAAACATTAAGGAGAATGACAAAAACCACTAACCAATTTTTAGAAAACATAAATAATCTTGAAGAAACAGAGTATATAAGCATAACATATGAAAACCTATGCAAACAACCAGAGACAATTATAACAAATATTCTGAAATTTTTAGAAATGCCTTTGCCAGAATACGTCAACTACCAAGAATATATAAAACCTAGAAAAACAGAAGAATTAAATGAAATTCGTAAGATTAAAAAAACCACTCTTAAAAAACTCCACTCGTATATTTCATATTGCGGCTATTCGGAAGAAGAAATAATTAATTTAAACTAAAAATTTGCATCAATCCATCGTATCTTTTATAGAAATAATTGATGCATGTGCTCGCGATTCTTCTGCGGTACACAAATACAGATAATCTGAAATATTGTATTTTTCAATTATGACTGTTTGGTTAAAGTTCCCATATGGAAATAGATCTCCAGAAACATAAACATCTTCACGAATCGGCATATTATGACTTGAAACTGCAGGATATTTAGAAAACAGTATATTTTCACCAAACAGCTCAATATGAATTGTATCGTTTAATTGTTCTAGAGTATAATTAACCGAATAGGGTTGATTAGCGTTTTGAACAACAAACTGGCTTATCTGAATGATTCTCCAGTTTTTCTCGCCATATTTAATATGAAGTAAGCCTTTTAGAGAATAAGGTGGAATGCCAGTTGAGTAACCTTCCCCTAGCACTCCGCCAAAACCGCAGACTGCATAGATTGTGGCATTCTCAGGTATTTCGGCAGCAGAATCGATTATCTCGGATACCAAAATTTCTTTTGCATTTCCGCTTACAGTATAATTTATGTAACTGGTGAAAATTGGAGAAGCAATGACGCAGTATATTATGAATATAATCACAATAATTTTTTTCAAATTAACCTTAAAAAGTTTTTCTTGTTTAAAATACCATGTCGAGATGAGAACGGCAGCGGGTGGCATAACTAAAAAAGCATAATACGAATTGAATTTTCCGTAAAAAACAAAAAAAGAAAAATAAGCTATGATCCAAAATAAAAGAAAACTAAATTTTGTAAAATATTTTTCAAGATAATGAAAATTAAACAATTGCCTGATTTTGATTCTTAACCTGAGTATATGCATGACAAAAAATAAGATAAAAATTAAAGTTATCACTGTTATAAAGATCCAACTTAAGCCAATACTTTCACCCCCATTTAGTGTTAACTCAAAGTTATCTAGACCTAAAACATCAACCGGATAAATTAACGACTTAAAAAAAACAGTAGCTGCCGTTATTCTATCAAATATCATAGCAGAAATACTCTTCCCGGCGAGGCTCATTCCCCTGGCACCATAACTTCCAAGAAAGATAAATACTAAACTAAAATAAAAAACAACACTGGCAAAATATGGTGAAATAGTATAAATCAATTTTTTCAAATTTAGCTGTTTGTTTTTTTCCTTCAGAATAATATAAAATAAAACTAACAAAGGCATCATAACAAATCCAATTTCTTTAGAGCCTACTACTAAAAAAGCTGAAATAACGCCAAAAATCTGCCATTTTTTATCTTTTGTATCCAAATATCGGTCAAGAAATAATATCGTTAAAATAATGAAAACTGCCACCAACATTTCTGCCCTAAATTCTGCTACTGGCACGATGTACATATTTAATGGATAAAGACCAAAAATAAAACTACTAAGAAAAGCAAGTTTTTTATCTTTGAATATTTCTCTAACAAAGATGTAAACCAAAAAAATTGCAAATATGAAAATAAAATAATTTGTGAATTGATACATAAAGGGATTTAATCCGCTTATTGTATAGTCTAAATAAATGGTGAAAGCATCAACCGGTCTGTACCAGTTGTCACCAAGGAAATTTTGTGATAAAGGTGCGGCTAAAGCATCCTTTAAATTTGTGTTTCCAGCTACTTGTGCAAAAAAATCTTCACCAGTATATTTGTAACTAAGTATATTCGAGTAAACCAATGAAACAACAAATAATAAAGATAAAACTAATAATATTTCACCTTTTTTAGTCTCAAATAAAAAGGATAACATGTTTTTGATTTTTCTCGTAATCATTTGTGTCCTTGCTCTAATAAATATCAATATTAATCTAGTTTTTGGAGAGTATATTGTAAAATAAATTTATGATTTATTCTTATTAATCGGTTTACTAATTAATAAAATCCCCTGATTTTAATGTAATTTTAACGCAAAGTTTATATATGGATATAAAAAACTAGGGTGGCATCCTAAAATCTTAAAAAGTGATTTTAATGAAAACGAAATGGTGGGCAATAGCTTTGATGATTCCTTGTACAATTTTTACTTCTTCAGGGCAGATATTTTATAAAATGGCTACAAATACTATTAGTCTGGAGATATCTTCTATTATATTCAATCTGCCTCTTATCGCTGGTTTAGTCAGTTATGGAATCGGATTAGTTTTACTTATTATTGCTTTCAGAGGAGGGGAATTGAGTGTTCTTTATCCAATAATTGCTACGGGTTATATTTGGGTGAGTTTGGCTTCGTCTTATATTTTTGAAACAGATTTCATGACTTTTGAGAAATGGATTGGAGTGGTGGTCATTATAATTGGTGTATCCTTAATTGGGTTGGGGGCAAAAAAATGACTCAACTTTGGTCGATAGTTTTAGTGTTATCTGCTGCTGTACTTGGAGCACTAGGTCAATTAAACTTCAAGCTTGGCTCAGATAAATTATCACTGAAAATAAAAGATTTAATCAGAAATAAGTATCTTTTGATTGGCGTGGTTTTATATGGAATTAGTGCAGTGATGTTTATTTTAGCTTTAAAAGGTGGGGAGTTAAGTGTTCTTTATCCTTTGGTTGCTACCAGTTATATTTGGACTACGTTGCTCGCTAAAAAAGTTTTAAAAGAGAATATTAACGTATACAAATGGTCTGGTGTAGCCCTTATACTCATAGGTGCAATCTTTATAATATAAAAAAGACTTGAGAGGCATTAAATGAAAGATATAAGCATTATAATACCCTGTTTTAATGAAGAAGAAAACGTTAAAAGAATACCGGTTGAGTTAATCCAGGAAGTAAATAAATTAAAACTTGATTACGAGATCGTTACAGTAAATGATGGTAGTACCGACAATACTTTTGAGGAACTAGAAAAAATACAAAAAATCCATCCGATGTTAAAAATAGTGAATCATCAAAAAAATAAAGGCCTTGCAGCAGCTATTAAAACTGGTATAGATAATGCAACAGGTGAACTAACAGTCACACTTGATGCCGATTTTACTTTTCATCCGAAGCAGATAAAAAATTTATTGGATAGATTCAAACAAGGTGATGTTGATCTAGTGATTGGCAGCCCTACTCTTGGCAAGGGCTACTCGAAAGACATTCCAAGATATAGGATTTGGTTAAGCCGAATGGGAGGATTACTTTATCGGATAGCACTTGGTGAAAAAATTACAGCAGTGACACCTATTTTTAGACTGTATAAAACAAAAAAACTTAAAGAAATTGAATTAAACCCAAACTCATCGCCAAGAGGTGGATTTAGTATAAATGCTGAGATACTGGCAAAATTATTAATTAAAAAAATACGTGTAGCTGAAATACCTGCAGAATTAACAACCAGACAATATGGGGAATCCAAACTTAATAATTCAAAAGAGATAGTAACACAATTGATACTTGTTATGCGCATAGTCTGGTGGAGGATTACGAATAAATGAAAATCGCGATAATCCTTGGTACAAGACCAGAAATAATAAAATTATCTGGTATAATTAGAATATGCGAAGAAAGAAAATATGACTATCTTACTGTTCATACTGGCCAACATTACTCTTATAAAATGGATGAAGCATTTTTCAAAGATTTGGAATTGCCAGATGCAAAATACAACCTTGAAGTTGGTTCTGGAACACACGGAGCGCAAACAGCGAAAATATTGGAACGAATCGAAAAAGTTTTGTTAAAAGAAAAACCAGATGTTGTATTAGTACAAGGTGACACAAATACAGTGCTCGCAGGAGCAATAGCTGCATCAAAACTTGGAATAAAAGTTGGTCATGTTGAAGCGGGTTTGAGAAGTTATGATAGACGTATGCCTGAGGAAACAAACAGAATACTAACAGATCATATATCAGATTTTTTATTTTGTCCGACAGAAATTTCAAAAAAAACAGCTTTAAAAGAAAACATTGATAAAAATAAAATCTTCGTAACGGGTAACACAATAGTAGATGCAGTATTGCAGAACCAAAAAATCGCATCTAAAAAAAGTAAAATATTAGAGAAAATGAAATTAAAGAAAAACGAATATTTCCTTGTAACTGCCCATAGGCAAGAAAATGTGGATTTTAAAGAAAACTTAAAAAATCTTTTAGTTGCTTTTGATAGAATCTATAAAAAATACAAGATGCCAATAGTTTATCCAATGCATCCAAGAACAAAAAAAATGATTGAAAGCTTCAAACTTAAAATACCGAAAACAATCAATGTTGTCGAACCAGTTGGATTCCTTGATTTTCTGCAATTGGAAGCAAATGCTAGACTAATATTAACCGATTCCGGGGGCGTTCAGGAAGAAAGTTGTATATTAAAAATACCATGTGTTACTTTAAGGGAAAATACAGAGCGCCCAGAAACATTGGAGGTCGGTTCCAATATTCTTTCAGGCACAAGCCCTAATGGAATATTAAACTCTGTAGATATAATGATGAAGAAAAAAAGAGAATGGATGAACCCATTCGGTGATGGTAAAACAAGTAAACTCATACTTAAAATAATTAAAAGTACATAGTTTTAAACCCCAAATCTTATTTTTTTTAAATAGTTATGTTCTGTTTTTTGTTTCTTGTTTCAAATAAGGATATAATTAATCCGTAGAAACCGGTAAGAACATCTGAAACAAGATGACCTGCTAAGGAGATAACTATAGCTTTTTCTGGAGCGACATTATAAATCCCAAATAGTACGACTAACGCTCCTTCTCTAAACCCAAGACCTGCTGAAGTTATAGGTATAAAAGAGATGATATTTGCTATAGCGTACAACATAAGGAAATCAAAATAAGGGACTTCAATGCCTAAAGGCACTCCAAGTAAATATATTTGTGAATATATCATTATCCATTCTGGTATGGCTATAAGAAAGGGAATAATCAGATATTTTAAATTTGGAAAATCGTGATAAAACGTATCTACGAAGCTAGTGAAATAGGATTTGAATTTTTTAGGAATTAAAATTTTGATTAAAAAATTCAGTGTTTTTTCCCCTCGTTCTTTCTTTAAAAAGTAAATATAAATAAGGATATCCGCAAGAAGTATTATGCATGCAATTGGTAAAGCCGCAGGTATCCTCTCTGCAATAAGAAAAGCACCTACGATCATGAAGATGTAAATAGGGAAAGTATGAACTGCTTCTTCGATAATTGTGTTAATAAAAAGTTTACCTACTGGTTGATTTGTTTTTTCTTTTAAATAAGGTATTCTCATTAATTGACCTATATAACCAGGTGTTACCGTGCCATAGAAATATCCAATTAGGAAGGCCTTCAATGAGGTTAAATAACTAACATTAATATTCTGTTTTTTAAGAATAATTTGCCAGGCCGTATTTCTAATTAATAATCTTGGTACAACGAGAATAGCAGATAAAAGAATATAAATTGGTGATATTTTCAAAAAGGTAGAGGCGATTTTAGCAGCACCAATATCAATAATTAGATAAACAAGTAAAACAACACCAATTAATGGCATTAACTTTTTAATAATTTTTATTGTGTTTTTTTTATCAAATTTTTTTCTTATGATTTTTGGTTTTTCTTTGACGGATTTTTTAATTTCAAAAATTGGATTACATTTAGCTGAAGTGCTAGTCAGAATGTTTTTATCCAGTGGTTGTTGCGTCAAGCATTTCATCTCCAAGAAAACTACGGATGCCTACTTTTACCATTATGTACATTGCAAAGCAAATAAACATATAAAATATTGTATATATTTGACATCAGAAACTTTTTAAAATAAACAATTATGAGGATGTTACTAAACATAGTTGTCACACCTATAATAAAATTGATTGGAGGCGATACTTGTGGTTTTGAAAATAAAGAACAACATCTATTGGGTCGGAAAAATTGATTGGGTTCTTAGAAAATTTCATGGAAACGAGCTCTCAACACATCGGGGATCAACATATAATTCATATCTTATAAAAGAAGAAAAAATTGCGCTTATAGATACAGTTTGGAATCCGTTTGCTAAAGAGTTTGTCCAAGAACTATCTAAAGAAATTGATTTGGGAAAGATTGATTATATAATAGCTAACCATGCAGAAAGTGATCACAGCGGTGCACTACCTGAAATCATGAATCTCATACCCGACACGCCTATTTATTGTACAGCAAATGGTGTTAAGTCTCTTAAAGGGCATTATCACCAAGATTGGGATTTCCATCCTGTAAAAACAGGTGATCGTATCTCTCTTGGAAAAAAGGAGTTGATTTTTGTTGAGGCACCCATGCTTCATTGGCCTGATAGCATGTTTACCTATTTGACCGGCGATAACGTACTTTTTAGTAATGATGCCTTTGGACAGCATTACGCATCTGAATTTATGTTTAATGACCTTGTAAATCAATCTGAGTTATACGCAGAAGCTATGAAATATTATGCAAATATTTTAACTCCATTTAGTCAATTAGTTAAAAAGAAAATTGAAGAAGTTCTCGCAATGAAATTAGCTGTTGATATTATTTGTCCTAGCCATGGTGTTATCTGGCGTGAAAACCCTAAACAGATTATTGAAAAATATTTGCAATGGGCGAATGATTACAAAGAAAACCAGATCACTATTTTATATGATACAATGTGGGATGGTACACGTGTTATGGCAGAAAATATTACCAAAGGAATAGTGGAAGCTGATAGTAAAGTAAATGTTAAACTTTTTAATACATCAAAAAGTGATAAGAACGATGTTATATTGGAGATTTTCAAGTCTAAAGCCGCACTAGTTGGTTCATCAACTATTAATCGTGGTATTCTAACGTCAATTGCATCAGTGTTGGAAGAAATAAAAGGACTTAGCTTCAAGAATAAAAAAGCTGCTGCATTTGGTTGCTATGGTTGGAGCGGAGAATCGGTAAAGATAATAACTGAAGATTTGAAAAAAGCCGGCTTCACTGTTGTGAATGACGGGCTAAAAACTTTGTGGAATCCAGATGAAAAAAGCAAAACAGCATGTATCGAATATGGAAAAAAATTGGCGGCAGAATTTAAATAAAAATTTCAGAAAAACCTATTGAAGAAAATTTCGTTTTATTTAATAAATTAAAAAATAGATTATATAAATATGAAGTTTGTTTACGGTTACAAGATTAAACATGAATATTTTAATTGCTTACGAATCAAAATATGGTAATGGGAAAAAATGTGTTGATTACCTTAAAGATGTTATTGGTAAAAAAGGTCATGATGCACGGTCTTTTTCTATACACGAAATACGACCAAAATCTCTTCCAAAAGCTGATTTATATATTTTTAGTTCACCAACTCATATGAGTGGCCCTACCTGGAAGATGAAGAGATTCCTGAAGAAGTTAGATATTGGTCGAACTGGTGCTAAATATTCTCTTATGATAACTCATATGGCTCCAGAGATTAATACACTTCAAGTCATGGAGGACATATTACAATCTAAAGGATTCAAAAAAAGTTCAGAGGATCTTAGAATCAAAGTAACTGGTATGAAGGGACCACTTGAGAGTGGTTATGAGAAAAAAATCGATGAATTTGTGAATACCCTCTTCAAATAAAAAATATTTTAGAAAATTTTTGGTATAATTCTCCACGGTACTTTTTGCATGTATTTTTTGTATTCATCGCCGTACTGTTTGGTTAAAAGTTTCTCTTCGTCAATTATGCTCCAGATCATTATTGGTATTGCAATTATTGCGACGGACAATGCTAACATTGAATGGAAGAATAAGGCTAGTCCAAAACCGATGATTAGTAGAGATGTGTAGTGTGGGTGTCGTATATAACGGAAGATTCCATCGGTGACTAATTGCCCATTGTATGTTTTATGCCAGAATATCTCCCATTTAAAATAAACGAATGTTCCCAGTAAAAAAATTATTATGCCTATGATGATGCTCGCATTTTTATCGATTGGTATTTCCCAGAAACCATATATTGCTGTTAATGGTCCAGTTAATATTATTAGTAGTAGTGGGGCGTAATGAACAATAAAAAGTGCTCGCAGTTCCTTTGGTGGTTTGTAGTTTAACATCTTCCTCGGTTTTTTTATAAGAGTTTTATGCCGCCGTAGTCTATTGCTATATCTTGTGGTTTTAGTGTGTGTCTCGTGTTTCTCATTTTCATGATTGATAGTTTGCGTCTGTCCATAGTTGGGTCTAGGCTTAGAACTATGACACCATCTGCTAAAAACTCTGAGATGCCATCCCTGGAAAGAAGTTGTGAATTAGCTGGGAGCTCTGATGTTACCAATGAGGTTGAATCTATTGACTCTAATGCACCTATTATGTAGCGTAGGTGTAGTCGTCTGATCGGTAAATTGGTTTCAGTTGGGAACTCATCAGGTGTTATTATGCTGATGTCGCCTTTTTGTTCTTCATTTTTTACATACATGGGCATCTCTGATAATGGTGTGATGGAATCCAAGACTATTCTTTTGTACCCGCCGGATAGGATTTCGTTTGTCATGGTTTCGTAAACAAGTTTTTTACTTATGTTCAAAAATATGAATTTTGCTAGTTTTTGTTCTATGGCTGGTTGGAAGTCGAAGCCTATTTGTCTTGCTTGTGTTAGTATTCCTTCTACCTTTTTGTCTAATGTTAGATATAGGCATTTTTCTTCGTTTTGTATTCCTTCGTTTATGAATTGGAAACAGAATATGCTTTTGCCGCTTCCAGGTGGACCAGACACTAAGGTTATGGAGCCTTTTGGTAAGCCTCCACCCAGCATGTTATCTAATCCTTGGATGCCTGTTTTAAGTCGTTCTAACCCTATCGCCCTCTCTTCTAGTTTTTGCATAACCACCATCTGAATAAGATATGTAAATCCTCCTATATGTATATTATTGTGTTTTCTAATTCCTTTTATTTCTTTTTCGTTTTTTTATTCCAAATTTCTATGAAATGAGGGTTTTTTCTGTTAACGGGAGAGACTTGTATAGAAATATTTATATATCTACCAAATTAAAATAATAATTGAAAAATAAAAATCGGGTGCATGAAACAAACCCGAGTCAGGTGGTCATAATGATCAAGAAAAACACACGCATCTGGATATGGCTGCAAGACAACAAGGTACTCAAAGCAGTACTAAACGTAGATGAAGGGACCATGAGCATATACGATGAAAACGACAACCTTATACTTAGAAGAACAGGCTTAACAATACACAAAGTAAAAGAAATAGAAATCAACCTAGTAAGATACGGGGCAAAAAGGTTAAGCGAACACCAAGAACCATTTAAATTCCTATAAACTTTTTTTTAAATTATTGAAACATGTTTATCAGGAAATACCTTGATGCCATGATCAGTGATTTCCATAGAAACAATATTCTTTTGATGCCCACTATATCTCATCTTTAAAACCTCAATAGCGCCCTCGCGAGCATCCTTCTTCTGAATATTGTAAAGCACTATTATACCATCAGCCAAAAACTCCTCAATTCCAGTATCGCTATACCTGTTTGGAATCTGCTCGGTTTCTGTAATTAAAAAAGATGTGGCGCCTGTTTCTTCAAAAAAATTGAACAACTGCTGTAGATACACACGGTAATTCTTTTCTTTGCTAACTGAAGCAGATATAATAGCGGTTAAAGAATCAACAGCTATAATCTCGGGCTGAAAATCCTTAGGTATAACCAACGGTTTTATTTTATATGATATCTCAGTTGCAGAACCCGAACCACCGACTGAACCAAACTTCATACGAAGTATATCAAGCGGGTTAATCTTCTGAATCAAAAAATTACCATCATCGATATATTTTTTAACATCCCAACCAAAATTAGTCATACTGCGCTCTATACGCTCAGCACTCTCCTCAAAACTCACATACATGCATTTTTTGCCTTTAGAAATAAGATTATAACAAATTTGTCTGCATAAAGTACTCTTACCTGTACCAGTCCCACCAGCTATCATAACGGAGTTGCCTTTTGGTATACCACCTGCCGAAAACAGGTTATCTAGTCCACTAATACCTGTTTTGAGTACCTCGGATTTTTTAGCCCCGTCTGCATCCTTTGGTTTTTCCATTTTTAAATCGCTCTTATCCCAACATCATACTAATTTTTTATTAAAACATTATTGTATATCTACAATCTCGTCCTCTTAATACGTCGTATTAGCTATATGCTGTAGTAAATAAAAAAACTTTCCTAATAAATAATTAATGTAGCTATATAATTATTCATGGTTTTATTTAATCCATCCGGGACTCATCTGTGCGTAAATGTATATCTCTGTGTAATATAGATAAATATCTTTGCTCTTTGGGGTTATCTTCACATAGTTTGATCCTTTTTCGTAATTTACATTGTTTCCAAGAAAACTATGCAGTGATTCGTTCCAAGCATTTGGATAATCTGTGGTAATATTCATGTTATTGTTAATTTTTATTCCGGAACTGAGACCATTTACCGTATGTGAATAATTAGTACGGATAAAACAGCTTCCATGTCCATTTGTTGAGTTTTTACCAGAAACGCCAATGACCATTGGAAAAGTAATATTTATTTTGATGTTATTTGTCTCATTTTTTACAGTAATTGTAGGATCAACTCGCATAACTGAGTCTCCATCTGGCTGTTTAACAATTATGCCCCCGCCCTCAAGTGCATAAATCTGATCAATAAAATATGAATTGAAAGCCTCGTAATTAATAGAAGTCAATGTGATTAAGGACACAAAGTCAACCTTTATATTACCAACATTATCAAGTATTTTAAGTTCACCGAGTGCTCTCGCCGTGACGAAATATGGGAGTTCTCTGCTCCCTAAAGTTATCGGAGATGATATGGGTATATCTTTTTGTGTCATGGATTGCAAATCTATAATGGATTTTAAAAATGAGAACTGATTTGCGACCTCATCCATGTGGTCAGCTTCTCTTTGTTCCATTACCTGTGGTATATATACAAGTTGTACCACGGATAGTACCACTGCAACAAGACCTACTAGTAAAAGAGCTTCTATAACACCGGCAACTGCATGTTTTTCTTTTATAAATCTTCTGTTTTTCATCTCTCCTTCCGCAACAACAATATATTGTACCCTAACTTATATTTTTCTCGTTTTTCTAAATAAGTTTAAAGAGGGTTATTTGATTTCTATCTTAGAATCTAAATTATCCAATGAATTGTCCTGAGGGAGGTATGATTATATGGGTATGACGTTTGCAGAAAAGATACTTGCTAAATACGTTAAAGAAAAAAAAGTAGTACCTGGTCAAATTGTTACCGTGAAACCTGATCATCTCCTTATGCATGACAACGCTGCTCCAATCATTAAAAAAATACAAACAGATCTTGAAGAGTATGGTATTATCAATACGGAATTGCCAGTTATCGTCCTTGATCATGTTATCCCCGCATCTGATGAAAAAACAGCCACAAACCATAAAACTGTCAGAGAGTTTGTCAAAAAATATAAGATAAAAAATTTTTACGATGTCGGTGCCGGTGTTTGTCATCAGATCATGATTGAAAAAGGTCTAGCTTTACCTGGGCAGCTCCTTTTAGGAAGCGATTCGCATACTTGCTCCTACGGAGCAATTGGTGCGTTCTCTTCAGGAATTGATCGTACTGAAGCAGCGGCGTTACTGCTCACTGGTGAGACGTGGCTGAAGGTTCCGCAGAGCATCAGAATTAATTTGAAAGGTGCATTGAAACCAGGAGTTTATGCAAAAGATGTCATCCTAAGAATCATAGGCGACATATCTGCTTCTGGTGCAGACTATTGCTCTGTAGAATTTCATGGTGATATTCAACAATTTTCAGTTGAAGAAAGGTTTACCATTGCAAATATGGGAGTTGAAATGGGAGCAAAGAATGCATTTTTCCCAGTTGATGATGTTACAACACAGTATCTAAAATCCATATGCATCCCTAAATCCAAATATGTTCAAATTGATCCAGATAAAGATGCATCGTACGCAAAAGAAATAAATTATGATCTTGATGATATCTCGCCTGTTGTGGCATTGCCGCACAGTGTAGATAATGTTAAAAGTGTTCATGAAGTCGAAGGAATAGAGCTACAGCAGTGTCTCATTGGCACTTGTACAAACGGTAGACTTTCTGATTTTAGAATTGCAGCCAAGATTTTGAAAGGAAAGAAAGTACATCAAAATGTGCGATTGTTAATACTCCCTTCATCTAGACAAATATATTTAGATGCACTGAAAGAAGGCATAATTGACACACTTGTTGAAGCTGGCGGAGTACTTCTCCCGCCCGGTTGTGGTCCATGTCTCGGTGCTCATCAAGGAGCGTTAGCACCAGGTGAGCGTTGTTTAAGCACGTCAAACAGGAACTTCAAAGGACGAATGGGCTGCAAAGACGCGGAGATATACCTTGCAAGCCCTGCAACTGTTGCCGTTTCAGCAATCTATGGTAAAATTACTGATCCTAGAAAGGAGGTGCGCTAGATGAATATATGGAAATATGGTGATAATGTAAACACGGACATGCTCTTTCCAGGAAAATATACATACACATGTAGTACACCTCAGGAAATAAAGCCTCATCTACTTGAGGATCTTGATCCATCCTTTGCTAAAAATGTAAAAGAGGGCGACGTTATTTTTGCTGGGAAAAACTTTGGATGTGGTAGCTCCCGAGAACAACCAACAGTTGGATTAAAAGCAGTTGGTATATCTGCTATTGTTGCAGAAAGTTTCGCTCGCATTTTTTACCGTTCATCGATTAATCAAGGACTGCTTCTTATCGAATGTCCTGATGCTGTAAAGGTATATCGCGAAGGAGATACAGTGTCTCTTGATGTTGAAAACGGAAAAATCATTGTTAGTGGAAAATCGTTTTCGTTTCCAAAACTTCCAAAAGAGATACTAGCAATACGCGATGCAGGCGGATTACTTGCTTATACGCGTGCTAAACTAAAAAATAAAAAATGATTGTTCTATCAATCTTTGACAGTATACACTGGGTGTTTTCCTTGCATGTGCTCTTTTGCTAATTTCTGGTAAGTCTCTGCATTAGAACGTGCCATCTCAGCAAATTTTTTGTCTTGTTTAATTATTTTTCCAGGAACACCTAATACTAAACTATTTTCAGGAACTTCCATATCTGTTGTAACAAGTGCATTAGCACCAATAATTGAACCTCTTTCGATTCTTGCTCCATTCAGTACAGTTGCATTTATACCTATGAGACAATCGTCACCAATAGTTGCCCCATGGATGACTGCTCCATGTCCAAGTGAAACATTTTTGCCTATTCTGACACTGTGTTCTTTGTCGCAGTGTATAACGCAACAATCTTGAACATTTGATTCATCATCTATCTCTATAGAGTTTTCGTCACTACGAATAACAGCATTTGGGAAGATGCCGCAGTTTTTACCTATCTTTACGTCACCTATTATAACAGCGGTTTTTGCGATAAAACTTGATTTATGTGCCTCTGGTCTCATATTATCGTGCCTGTGTTTTTGTTAACTGTGAGTTTGTTTTATAATTTATGTTCTAACATTATTAATGTATATTATATTGCATTTAATTATTTTAAAAATAAATAGAAAATTTGAAATACAACTTAACAAATATAAATTACGACCTTGTGAGTCGGGGGTGTAATACTCAGAGGTGGAGGATTTGATATGTCAGAGTATTTTAGAAACGGTAGAAAGAAAATTTGTATATTGCTTTTAGTATTTTTGCTTTCGTTAAATTTTTTTAATATTTCATCTGTAGTTGATGCTGATTCTAAGCCAGATCTTGTTATTAAAAGCGTGGATTGTCCTCTAGCAGTTCAAGAAGGAGATGCTGTAAAGATTGTTGTTAAAATTAAAAATGAGGGTACAAAAAATATTTCCTCTGGTACATTGATAGAAGTCGGGTTATATGTTGACTACGCTTTAGTATTGATAAACAGTACATCAAAAGGTTTGGCTGTGGGTGCCTCTCGTTTTGTTAATTTTAGTTGGACTGCCACGTTGGGCGGTGAGACCCAGCGGTTGCTTAGATTAATAGTTGATTACCAGGACAAGATATCGGAGAGCAATGAGAATAACAACGTGTGGGACAAGTTTATAGATGTTGTTGAAAGGAGCACTGATTTAGAAATCATCGACGTTGATATCTCCGGTACTTTAAGTGTGAATAAAACTGCTGACATTTATGCCACAGTAAAAAACAATGGTAAACAAACAGACAAAACCATCTATTCAATATTGAGTACAAACAAAGAGGGGGAGATTAAAACATTATCAAAAGAGGGCGGTTTGGACAAAGGTGCAACGTACGTTTTTCATTTTACGTGGACTCCGAAACGTTTTGGAAGCCAGACTATAAGTATAAAGGTTAAACACGATGGTGTGACACATGACGAGTATAAAACAAATGTATCTGTGAACGTCGGTTTTCTGGCTTGGTGGAATAGTAGTTGGCATTACAGGCATTTTGTGATTATAAAAGGTAGCGGAAATTTTTCAATGTCTCTTAATTTTACGCAGTTCATAAAAAACCTAGATATCTATCCACAGGAATTTGAGAACGACACAATCAGAATTGTTAGGTATACCTCAGATGGGTATATTGCTACCGATGGTTTAGTGAGAACCTTCAAATTCAATGAAACCACAGGTTTTAACAAAGTAAATAATGCAAAAGGCACACTTTTATGGAAAACGGCAACAACTCCAGATGAAAAATATTATTGTATTTATTTTGATGTAAAAAACAACCCTGGTACGAGAACTGTCTTAAATGAGACAAATAACATCAAAGTATCGGGTAATGCTGTTTTGAATTATTCTAGTTTTATTGGTGGTTGGTGGACAGATATTATTCAACCAGCTAATGGTAGTTATACTGTGATTACTAAGCCGATAAATATAACCGTTAACACTATGGCAAAAGCAGACAACGTTACAGCCTATATTTTCTGGACTGCTGATAAAACCCATAACTTTACACGTTATCTAAGCAACATTGGTAATAATGTTAGTTGGAAATACAACAATTTTTATTTTGATATGGAGGGCAACTGGACGATAAAGGTTACCAGCTGGGATAGGGCAGGCTTTGAGTCTGTGGTAGAGAACGAGTTTTATGTTGGCAAACCAGATCTAAAGGCTATTGGCATCAGTTTTTCTACAGATTGGTCAGGTACTTCCCCGAATGTTTATAAAAATGATACCGTGTCTATCGTTGCCCGTGTTTTCAGCTATAATGCCACTGTTGACAACGTGAAGGTTTCACTTGTTATATATGATAGAGAAAGCAATTTGGTTGTTTATTCAGTGAATTCAACTGGTCTTGCTATGCTGAAGAATAAATATAACAACGTGAGTTTTACTTGGAAGGCTAACAAAATCGGTAACTATAATGTTACTGTAACAGTTGATCCCGATGATGCTATTGATGAATCAAATGAAACGAATAATCAGCTTACTAAGAATATGGTTGTTTATGGTTGGCCTGATCTAGCAGTTGTTAGTGTAAATGTCCCTGCAGAGTCTTTTATGGAAGGAGACCGCGTGGAGATTAATGCTGTTGTATCTAACTTTGGGTATGGGAACGCCACCGATTATACGGCAGGTTTGTATCTTGATCCTGCTCAGGGCAATAGCATGAGTTACTCCAATCTTGTTTCCACATCTTTGTTTAGTGTTGCTGTTAATGCAAGTAAGCAAGTTAGCTTGATCTGGGATTATGCCAAACCAGGCGAATGGATGGTTGGTGTGAAGATCATTATTAATGGTACAAAAAGAGATACGAATATAGTGAATAATCAGTTACCATCTAGTTTAACTTTGAAAGTTGGTGCCATAGAAAGAAATCCACCTGTTATATCAAATGTTCTAGTCTTGCCAGTTTCTCAGGAGCAAGGTGGTTCTGTTACGATAACTGCTAAGGTTACCGATGACACTGGTTTGAAATCTGTTTCTATCGATATAAAGGACCCTTCAAACAAAACCTACACAATGAGTATGCTGAGAGCTAGTGGCGACATTTTTAGTTGTGAGTTCGGTGACACGTTTGTGATTGGAAACTACAAGTTTACTATTCAGGCAATTGATACATCAATCTATTCCAACAAGGTGAATAAATCTGGTAGTTTTGTTATAACTGAAGATAATACTCCCCCAGTTATATTATATTTTGATGCAGAACCCTCTGTACAAATAACTGGTGAATATGTAAGTATCGTATGTATAGTAACCGACAATGTCGATATAAAAAAGGTTGAGGTTACTGTTACTCACCCAGATGGTGACAGAGAAAACAAGACAATGACATATCGTGATGATGGTAAATATTCATACAAAAAAATTTTCAGTCAGATCGGTAAATATAGATTCAAAATAGAGGTCGCGGATGAGGCTGGCAACAAAGTTTTGACCGAAAACAGGGTGTTTTGGATAAGTACAAATGTGGATGATAGAGACAACGACGGCATGCCTGATTGGTGGGAGGAAAAATATGGTTTCGATCCAGATGCCCCGTCCGATGCAGGAAATGATAACGATGGTGATGGGTACACGAATCTAAAAGAATACCAGATTGGTACAAACCCTGCCAAGGATATTTTCATGCAAAACGCTGCGTATAGAATCAAAGAAAGCGGTGTTTATTTGTTTGCTGTTGTAGCATTATTTGTATTTGCAATACTCTTATCTGTTTATGGTAAAAGGAGGATATAGTCATGAAAAACATATCTTGGCTTTATGTTTTGATGATACTAATTGGTTTAATCATATTGGTGTTATCAATATGGGATGTAATTTTTGATCAGGGCAGTGTTATTTTTATGGTCGGGTTATACGCCATTGTTGTTTTCATCTTCGCTGTTTTTATAATCTCTAAATCCAGAAAGTCGTCTTTGGAGAGAACTACTGTTGAGGAGTTTGAGAAAACCCTCGGCGGTAAATTGTATCATTTTAAATGCCCGAGTTGCAGCGGTATTTTTGCAATTAAAAAATCAAAGCATAACAACAAAAAACCGTTCAAAATGACATGTCCTGATTGCGGGTCGGTCGGTTTGATATCACCAACTCCCAGATATGTGGAAGAAGAGATACCTGAAAAAAAATCTGTTAATGTTAATCTAAAATGTGGTAAATGTGGAGAAGGCGTAACAATTTGGGCTGAGGGCACTGATCTTCGCCAAGATGTGTGTGTGTATTCGTGTCCATATTGTGGTGTGGAAAAAACTCTTAATAAAATCTAAACTTTGTGTCTAATTTTTACAGCTTCGCCATGTGTGGATTCTTTCATTTCATCTCCGTTCATCAACGCTACGCCTACTGCGCATAGTTTCTTGTTTTTTATTACTAGAACTTCGTCACCGATTCTAATTGACTCGTCTGCATCTTTTATTCCTGGTGCAAATACTGAACCTATTAATGTGAAGTCGTCGTATATGTTTACCAGGTTGTATTTAGAATCTAGTATTTTGTTTGCCCCGTCTAATGTAAGTGAGATTAGTCCTCTTTGTTGTATTATCATTCCTAGTTGTTTGTTGTTTTGTGTTATCTTTATTTCAGGGTATCTTCCTTTTATGTTGCAGTCTGCTAGTAGTTTTTTTGCTGTTTCTTTCCCAAATTGGTAGGATGCAAGTGATTCAAAATCTTCTTTTGCCCTCTCCTTTGTGTCTACTCTGTTGTATGCGTCTGTTGTTTTCTTTAAAACATTTGATAGTTTTTCTAAAGATTTTTCTGAGGTTGGGTTGTCTTCAACACATGTATTTATCGGGTTTTTTAAAAGATCCGTTATAAACTCTCTTACTGCTGTGGGGAGATGTATGATTACTTTTTCGTATTTGTTGATTTTTAAGTAATATTTTAGTAACGTTCTAATCATCTTTTTTTCGTCTTCATCCCATACGCCTGTTACGGGGATGTCGTATGCGGATGCAGGATATGTTGATTCTAACTCTCTAGGTACAACGCCTAAAGGAGACGTTATTATTACATCATGAACGACGTAAGGATTTTTCAAGTCGTATAGTTGTTCTTTGAATAGTTTATGTGATTTTGAAAATGAATAGGGTTTTTTTGCAGAACATGGGAGTAGAAGAAGTATCTTGGTTGATTTTGGTTTGTGATATCTATCTATAACGCGTTCTTGGAATCGCCTTATTTCAGGTCTGTATAGTGATTCTTTTGTTGTGGCGATAAGTTGGCTTGTGCGTACTAAAGGTGTTCTTTTTTCTAAAAAACTGTAGTGGTTAAAGTCAAGGTTTCTTAGCATTGCTGTTAGTCCGGGGCTTGTTCTTACTCTTGTTTCAACAAGTTCGCGTAAACAACCTGTGGAAATTGCGTTTCTTATCTTTTTTATCTCGCTTTGTATGGCGTAGTAGTTGTGATCCAGTATTTGTTGGAATTTCATATCAGATGGTTTTCCTTGAAGTTTGTTACAGGATGGGCAACTGCACGGTA
>JBFYMH010000012.1:0-2576 GCA_041305005.1 Thermoplasmatales archaeon
GTTGATGTAACTATTAATCCACCGCAACCGATTTTGTCTTATTCTCCTGTTTCGTTTAACTTTGGTACTCACAATCAGGGTTGGACTGGTAGTAGTTCTCTTGATATCTGGAACAGTGGCACAGGTACTTTGACTTATACTCTTTCTGAGAGTTTGTCGTGGATCACTCTTAGTTCTTATAGTGGTAGTTCAACTGGTGAACACGATGCCATTGTTGTTAGTGTTGTTGACACAGACGACATGCTGGGCCCGTATAGTGGTACAATTTCTATTTCGTCTAATGGCGGTAGCGGAAGTATTTCTGTTTATGTAGAGATACAAGAGGGACCAAACACAGAGCCTTATACTCCAAGTAACCCCTATCCAAGTAACAACGCAGTCGACATTCCAATTGTTACTACTCTGTCATGGGATGGCGGTGATCCAAATGGTGATGACGTTACATATGCTCTTTACATAAGTGCGTGTCCGCAACCTGATTATTTTGCACCATATGACGACACAGTAACAAATGAGTACTATCCTATCTGTCTAATGCCTGGTCAAACTTATTATTGGAAAATAGTTGCAACTGATGAACATGAAGCTAAAAGTTACGGTCCAATATGGTCTTTTTCAACGAAAACAGCGGAACAATTACCCACTCCAGATAATAGGCGACCAAATAAACCAACAACACCAACTGTGTATTATCCAGCTTTAATAAATGTTTATGATCCTTGTATATTTACTACAACCGTTGTTGATCCTGATGGAGACAATGTTAACATATATTGGGACTTTGATGAAGACGGCACGACTGATTTTGAGCTAATTAACGTTACATGTAATACTTCGAAAAGCATCTTATTTATATGGGACAAACCAACAGGCAGTTATAATATCAGAGTTATAGCAACAGATGTATTTGGTAATGCCAGCGTATGGTCCGATAAAAAATCAATTTTTGTTTATCCTGCGGAAGGTAACCTGCCGCCTACCAATGCTTCAGCGCCTGCAGGGGATAGCATAGTATACAAAGATTTACCTTGCACTTTTACGACGATTTCGTATGATCCTAATGGAGATGACGTTAAATATCAGTGGGATTTTAACGGCGAATTAACTAGTTGGGATGATGTTGATTGGGTGCCAAGTGGAACCTTGCAATCTTATACCTGGATATTTGACTATACTACAAGTGGTAATCCAGTTCCAATTAGGGTGAGAGCTAAGGATATAAACAATGTTGTTAGTAGCTGGTCTGACCCTGCATATGTAAGGGTTATAAAAAAGCAATCATCGACAATTTTTAACCGTAATACTTTCTGTGGTTTCACATACGGGGATATTTTTGATAATTTCCCTGGTTCAGGTCGTTTGATATACGCCAATGGAAACACTGGTGCTATTGTTACCGGTGCTTATGGTGGTTTTCCGTATGGGAAAGCTTGGAGTACCGCATGCCAGGGCATCGAGTTACACGTTGGTAGAACAAAGACCATTAAAGTTGATGCTGAAATAAGTTATGTCGGTGGCATAAATTCTATGTATTATGGCGCCCTTAAAAAAGTAATAAAGGTCGATGGGCCTTATGAGCCTGAACAGCAATATATAACAACGTTGGATGATACTATTGGTAGTATAGAAGACTTGCAGGCGATTTCAACTGCTATTGTAGGTCTTTTGAAGAATGGCAAAGAGTTCAATGTATGGAAATTGGTCGAAAACACTCTATGGATAGAGGAACATCAGAGATATTTTGAAACTGTTGCACAAATTGAAGATAAAGCAGTAAGCATAAATGGTTTTACTAAAATGACCTCAGAATCAAAGTATTATTATTCAACGAAGTTGAATGAGGTCATGACCGGCGGCGCTTATGTGCCAAAACGTGTTTCTTTTGAAACTGTTTTTGGTAAAGTTCCAAAAATAAAACCATTGAGTCAATCAAAGATAATGTTTGGAAATACAATGGCTGGAATACAAGTAGCGTTTGAGACATTGACTCTTTATGATTTAGCGACCCATTGGGAGATAGATACCCTTCTTAAAAAATTTGAAAACAGCGATAAAGCAAATACAATACACATAACTAATTCATTTACATTGAACGAAGGCGATCATACAGTATGGGCCGGTCTGCAAACAGAAGCAGAAGGTCTTGCAATGTTTTTTGGCTTTGCATACGCTTCCGGATTAGTTAAATCTATTACAATCGAGGGGGTATCTGAACCTGATACACCAACTTTAGATTGGCCTGATGAGATACATTCATGGCAAAACATTCCTTTCCAAGCGCACTGTATAGATCAAAATGGCGATCCGGTAAAATATGTTATTAACTGGGGGGACGGCACTACCACAACGACAGAATGGACACCATGCAACACAACAATAGAAGTACGCCACAAATATAGTTTAGGTCCCGATACCTATAACATACAAATACATACTATGGATTGTGATGAGATGGAATCAGAAGTTAACACATACACAATATATGTACCATTGGAATTAACACAAAAACAAAGCACACCACAGAGCACTCCACAAAGCCAGCCACAAACTCAACCAGGCAGTCAACAACAGATCCT
>JBFYMH010000013.1:0-3960 GCA_041305005.1 Thermoplasmatales archaeon
CTCTACTGACCGGAAAGCGAGGAAGCGAAATCAAGCCCATTCTTGAAGCAATAGATGAACTAAGAGATGATATGCTAGGTTCTACAGTTGGTTGCAGATCACTCGACAAAGCATCTGCTCTTCTTTGTGCTTATGCTAAAGTATCTGGTGTATATGCCCCACAAGCAACAAAAAAAGCTATTGCGGTGTTGATAAGGGCAAACATACCTGCACGAACAGATCAAATGATACCCTATGTTAAAAACAAGGATGGCACCGAAGTTTCTCCATTTGAAGATATGCTGATGAACATTGATTCGCCTGAAGAGGCACATAATATTTTGAAAAGAACATCCATAAAAACATAATAAAAAGATAAATATCGATTAGGTATTTGGAGCAAAGCATGGATTACGAATTAGCTATTATCGGGGCAGGACCTGCAGGTTATTCAGCTGCAATTTATGCAGTTAGATCAGGAATAAAAACTGTTGTTATTGACAAGGGCTTGGGCGGTGGTCTCGCAAATATTTCACCTAAAATTGAAAACTATCCTGGTTTCGAATCAATCTCTGGCCTTGGCCTTATGGAGAAGATGAAACAACATGCCAATAAATACACTGATATTCATTTTGGTGAAGAAGTTAAAAAAATTGAGAAAATTGGTGATAAACTCAAAATCAACACTGACAAAAAAACGTATACTGTAAAAGCTGTTATTTTATGCATGGGAACAGAGTACCGGAAAATAAATGCACCTGGTGAGAAAGAACTAACAGGAAAAGGGGTTTCTTATTGTGCAACATGTGATGGTTTCTTTTTCAAAGGGAAAAAAGTTGCTGTTATCGGTGGCGGGAACTCTGCTGTTATCGAAGCTATTTTCTTGAAACAGATAGGCTGCGAAGAAGTATTTTTGATTCATAGACGTGATCAGTTACGTGCAGAGCAAGTTTATCAAGATGAAGCAATGGCTAAAGGTGTAGAGATTGTTTATAATTCTCATGTGGAATCTATACGGGGGAATCAAAAAGTCGAATATCTTGAAATTCTTGATGTAAAAAGTAACAAAAAATCTAAAATAATTGTTGACGGAGTTTTTGTTTCAATTGGCGAAGAACCACAGAATATGCTTGCGAAAGAACTTAGTGTAAAACTCGATGAAAAAGGTTTTGTTGTTGTTGACAAACAGCAGAGAACGAGTATCAAAGGAGTTTATGCAGCTGGTGATATAACCGGTGGCTTACGACAAGTTGTCACTGCATGTGCTGAAGGTGCAATAGCTGCTCTTGCTTCAACTGAGGTTCTTGGTAAAAAATACCCATATTAACCATTTGTTTGTTTTACAACTTTATAGTGTTATCAATTAGGAGAAAATTATATTAACATATTTTATATTAATCCCGAAAATCATATATACCAATAATGTCACACTAACATTATAGTTAAAACAAAGAAAGATAACAATGTTAAAACAATTGGGGAGAATTATAGAAAAAAAACCATGGCTCGTGGTTATCTTAATTTTAATCATAACTATAGGTTTTGCTTCGCTAATCCCACGTTTAGAATTTAAAACAAATTTTGAGGATTTTGCTCCTGATAATGAGCTAGTAAAAGCTAACGGTAGAATCTCAGAGTATTTTGGAATGAACCAACAGGTCATGTTTGTTCTTGTAGAAAAACAACAAACAGAAAGTACCATAACACCAGAGGCGCTACGCGATCAATACAAGATCCAAAAAGAAATTGAGAAAATATCTGGAGTAAATGGTAGCGTCTCCATAACTATGTTTGTGGATACAATTTGTCAGATGGAATTTAATAAAACTCTAGAAAACTGCACAGACGTAGAAATCAATACTGCATTAAACGACCTACTAAATGAACCTATTCAAGAGGAAATAAAAATTTTGAGCACAGATGATCCAAATGAACCAACTGATTACAAAAGATCACGCATCTCGAAAGGAAAATCAATTGATAGTACGGACATCAAAAACTACTACATATCAAAAGATAACGGTAGTGTAACTTTTTCTATAGAAGTTTATGATCTATCATATTTTAAATCAACGAATAAACCTCCGTTTTCAAGAGTAAACACTATGGAGTGGTACATAGAGTTTGAAAATACTTTAACCCCCCCAGAATACAAAATGAAATATCAGATAGCTGCACGCATTGAACCAACAAGTTCTTTTTGGGAAATTGGAAAAGGATTTCTAGGAAACATAAAACAGATCGCTCAAGATATTAGAACCCATACGCTACTTAAGTCCTACAAAAACGATGCATATCTATGGATTCAACCACCTGGTCAAGAAATTTCTTTCCCTATGCATCTTGAAGAAGCAAATGTAACTTTTGACACAGCAACAAACAGAATAAACATAATTGTCCCGAGAGAAGAATTAGGTAAATTTGGAATAGCGCCTCAATTCGACTCTTTTGAGCTGCCAGCTAAACTTTCTAATTTCACTGCAGGTGTAAGATATTACCAAACACCTATTCTGCATCGACCTGGTGATCGTATAGTTGCAAACACTAGCTACTTGTTTAATCGTATTGAGCGACTTCAAAATAGGCCAGTATTTGGCAGATTGGTTTCGCGGATGTTGCAAAGATACGGTGTTAATTTAGATGACTTCTCAGGTATGACTGATATGCTTCCCGGGACGTTCTCAATGAAAGACATGGGAACCTCATGGGTTTACACTGATACCGCACCTGACAAAGATGCATCGGCAAACATATTCCCTATAATCCCTCAGTTTTTTAGCGATTTGAAGGTTAATGCCTTATCTTTTATTTCAAAAGATTATAAAGAAACAAAAACACCTAGGGCAAGTATAATTATCATTCAACTTGACAATACAATTGGTGATTCTATTGAACAAGCAGAATTTGATAGCGATATAGTCAATAGAATAACCGAGCTTGACAATCAATTTGAATCAATTTCAGCACAAGCAACAGGTGAGAGCATTGTTTCTACGCAGATAAACGATGTTGCAATGGATGCAATGACCATCATTGGGCCAGCTATTTTTATAATAATTATGTGCATACTATTTCTGGCGTTCAGAAAACCATCATATGTAATTCTACCCATCCTTGTATTTGTCTTTTCGTGTATTTGGTTATTCGGGACTATGGCCTTGCTCGGCATCTCTTTTAACATAATTGCTGTTGCGTTGCTTCCTTTAAATATTGGTTTAGGAGTAGAATACTCAGTTAATCTATTGTACAACTATCGTATAGAACTTGGTAAAGGAAGAAAACCAGCAGAGGCAATACGACTTTCAATTAAAGAAGTCGGCGTCGCAATCTTTTTGGCTTGGTTCACTACGTTTGTTGCGTTCCTTTCGTTTCTAACTGCCAGTCTTCCTCCGATAAGGGATTTTGGAATCTTTCTGGCCCTTGGAATTACTTATACATTCATTATTACAATGGTGTTTCTAACTGCGATTAGATACATCGTTGACAGAAAAAAGAAGGCAATAAAAATAAAACCTAAGAAACAAATATTTTCTGTAAAAAATGCTATGGAACGACTCGCATGTGCACTGATTCGTCATGAGAAAAAAGTCTTTCTAATTACTATTCTGATTTGTTTGATAATGGGTGCTGGAATTTCACAGTTGGAATCAGGGTTTAGCATGGAGCAATTTATTCCACAAGACAGCCCTGCGCTAACCATTTTTAACAAGATAAGCGAAGATTTTCCGTACTCGAGTCAGGACCAAGAATACATACTTGTCGAAGGTGATGTAGCAACCACTCAAGTATTACAAGGACTTGAGGCAACTCATGAAAATCTTGATGATGATCAATATGTTGCACGAAAAACCGATGGTAGTACAAAAACAGAGAGCATTTATACGATAATTCGGCAAGCGGTTGCAAATAATCAAACCCTGGTAAATGTTTATAATATTGATACATCAACTGATTTGCCAAAAACCGATGAAGATGTACAGA
>JBFYMH010000014.1:0-10913 GCA_041305005.1 Thermoplasmatales archaeon
GTTGTTGTACTTTATTTACGACCTGTATTGCAGCATTTGCCGAAAAACAAGTACCAGCAATTGTAATAATCAAAAAACTAGCTATTAACAATGCTTTGATTTTCTTCATTTCTTCTTTTCATCCTCCCCCGCCTGTTGATAGAGAACGACTTATCATATACTCTAATTGCTGCCGGCGACGCAACAATATTAGTAATATTATATATGTTATTGCACATTTATATACATTTGTAGTATATAAAAATAATCATTCATCATAGATGTACATAACAAACACAGAAACATAATTAAATGCGGTTTTTATACAATCAAAATATGTTTCAAATACCAAGAGGAACAAGAGATTTCACTCCAGAAGAAATGCAAAAACGCATATGCCTAGAAGATTCAATGAGAAACACATTTCAAACATTCGGATACAGAGAAATACAGACACCGATGTTCGAAAACCTAGAGCTTTTCACAGCAAAATCCGGCGATGGGATAATAGAAGAACTCTATTCATTTAAAGATAAAAGCGGCAGAGATCTAACGCTAAGACCAGAACTAACAGCACCGGTAATAAGATTCTATGTAGAACAACTGCAGATGGAACCAAAACCACTGAAACTATTCTACTTTGGTAACTGCTTCAGATATGACAGACCACAAAAAGGTAGATACAGGGAATTCAGACAAGCAGGCTGTGAAATCATAGGAACAGACACACCAGAAGCCTACGCAGAACTAATAGCACTGGCATACACGCTACTAAAAAACTCAGGTCTAAAAGATATAAGACTAAACATAGGCAACCTAAACCTACTATCAGCAATGTTCAAAAAACTGAAGATAACAAAAGAACAACAAAAACAACTAACAACATTTATAGATAAATCACAATACAACGAAACGTTACAGTTACTAAGAGATTTTGATGTAAAAAATGAAGATTCAGAACAATTCATAGAAATACTACAAACCACAGATATCAAAAAAATAAAAGAATACATAAAAGACGAACAAACAAAAAAAGAATTTGATTTCTTTGAAAAAATACTACAACTAATAAAAGATACGTTCAAAATAAAAAACTGCCAAATAAAAATGGGGATAGTTAGAGGGCTTGACTACTACAAAGGAATCGTTTTTGAAATAGATGCGCCATCGCTAGGAGCAGAAAAACAACTAGCCGGTGGAGGAGCCTACGAACTTATATCATTATTTGGTGGAAAAGAAACACAGACCGCAGGATTCGCAATAGGCTTTGACCGCACAATAATAGCACTGGAAACAGAGAACTACCAATTCCCAACAGCACCGATAAAAACCTACGTCATACCTGTAAACGAAGACATGATAGAAAAATCCATGGAGATAACACAAAAACTTAGAAACCAAGGCATAACAGCAGACATCGACCTGCTAAGACGAGGGATAAGCAAATCACTGAAATACGCTAGCTCAATAAACGCTGAAAAAACAATAATAGTAGGACCAAAAGAACTAGAGCAAAACTCAGTTACACTGAGAGACATGAAAACAGGTAAACAAGAAACAGTAAAAATCGAAGACATCCACGAATTTTTAAAATAAAAAAAGTTTTTTTCGCCTAAAAAAAACTATAAAACATACTGTTATTAAAAGCATTAAAAATTCAAAACCTGGCATACTATTTTTTTCACTCATGCTGTTGATATTATCTGTAGCGTTGTATCCATCCCAATACTCATTAACCACATAAGCTGTGAGTACGTCAAAACTTACAGTGCAATCATCGTGATCATTTTTGTTAAACTGGATGAACACCTCAAGAGGACAATATGCGTTAAACCACTCAGTATCAGTTTTAACACGTACAATCCAGTTATAAATGAAGTTATCACCATTTTTCACACTACGTCCACATTCAAGAAGCTCGCCAATATCAGTTGGACCGTCTATAACCTCAAAAACAGGATTTCCAAACTCACGCAGCTTAAAAAATATCACAGATAAATCCGTTCCTGCTGTGATAACAACTTTAACCTCAAACTCTTCACCCAGTTTAAGAGAGGGATGAGCGGTTGCGTTTCGCCATTCCTCATTAGTATTACGAAACCAGGCATACATAGAACCATATTTACATTCACCAGCATCTACAACCGACACAAAAAAAGTTGAAAACAAAAACAAAAAGAAAACAACTACCCCAACAAATTTTTTTACAAACATCTAATCATACCCTGGTGTATGCTCATCCCAACAGTCTCCTTCAAGGTCACCAACCATCATACCCCATGGCGGCACCACGCCAAAAGCAACGGTTGTAAAACCAAAACTCAAACGAGTATTCTCACCAACTGGAACACCATCGACAGAAACGACACGTGATTCCCTTATATATGCCTGTGGCTCGTGACCAACAATTGTGTTGAATAAGGTCTCATCATTTGAGTCAACTAACTTGAACTGCGCATACTCCCCCTCAACATCGATAACCCATATATTAAAAGTTAAAATCCATGGCGTAACAGGTGTAGGTGGCAGAATCGGAAAACCAGTTGAGCCAAGGGTACAACGATTACGTATTTTCATAGTCCAAATTTCCTCATCACCAAAACCAGTTTTTTCAAAAGGATCCAAATAGTTTGGGTATTGGTCAACCGCGCATCTAAGAGTCTCATTCCAAATATTCACACCATCTATATTTCTAACAACATCGATATCAAAACCAAAAGGTATAGTAAAGCCGTTCTTCAAAGCATCTTTTGTGTCGCTCAAAGTATCACGGACATCATCTGTGTTTAAACCAGGAGAATAATCATCTAGTGTCTCATCGAGTTTTTGGTCTATAACATCGATAACGCTAGAAAAAACTTGTTCAATATCATCTCTAGCTTTTTCTACATACCAATCCCTAACAAAGTAAACACCCTTGTTGCCAACGCTGCTGTACAGCGACCCGTTTAAATAAGAGGTTTTATCTAGATAAAAGCTGAGGTTGTCATCAAATTTACCGAGCAAATCATCTCTAACTTTTATCATAAGTTCAAATAAGTCAGGGTAGTTAGTTGATGTTATAGATTTATCCAGTTTAATTTCACGAATCATAGCAAGAATAGTGTCTAATGCATCCCATGTTAGGTCATAAACCCAGTCTTTAATCTCTCCATCAACAGAGTTCTCATAGTATGTGCCCTCTCCATGTAAAACAAGTGAATCCCTGTTCGGATCAAGATATGAATCTATGTAAACACTAACTGTCTCCTCAAGGTTGATATCATCAAACAGAACATTGTAGTAAAAAACATCTTTCGCACCAACCCATGAATCTTCATTAGACATAACTGAATACGAATCTAATACAATTTTTATTGTAACCGTTTCATTCAAATAATCCGTTGTAGTGTAATATGTTGTAACATTAACAGTTTGATTACCGACTATATCCTCGTGTGTCTCGCTCCAACTGTGCAATCTACTCCATCTAACACTATAAATTTCACCATATACAGTAGAACCAGGCGTAACATGACCTTTTACGGGCTTATCGATAGTACCAAGAAGTATGGGGCTTCCTGAGAGATCCCATTCACCAAAACCCTCATCATCTGGGTAACCAGCATGTTTACCTAAATCAGTGCCCCCAACTCTATCCACACTAGTGCTCATCTCAGATTTATAAGCCTCAGAAATAATGCTAGATATGCTATCAACTGTGGTAAGGTTAATCACAAGTTGTTTGAGAGTACTATTCCAAATATACCCCTGCGCAATCATATTCTTGACAACATCGTTTAGGACATCTTGCACATCATCGGTCATATCTATAGTGATATTAGACCAACTACCGCTGGACGGTTTTCTAAAAACAAGGGTAACACTGTCTACATCATATAATATACGCTCAGCTATCTCAGAAATATCAACATGAGGGCAATCATCAATACTCTCATTTATGTCATCGCCAGCATCGACATTGGCACTGCCCTCCGAAAACTCACCAGTATCAAAGTCAAAGCCATCGCTTTCCATGTCGTTAAAAATATCTGTAAGTGTTTGATCACCGGATGTCTTTTTAAGTGTCTGCCCGGTTTTTTTAGCGAACTCAACAACACCTAGCGGGTCAACGCTGCTAAAAACTAAACCTTGTTCAAGTAAAAGACCACCATTCAATATCAGCGCGAGATGTTTGTTATCAACCACATTCAAAGGCTTACCGCTACTAAAATGCTTATAACCCCTAATCAAAGAATAAACATTTGAGAGGGCAGTTGTAATAGTCCACAGCGGCTTAAGACCGCCATCTATAGTATTGTAATAGTCATCCATCAACGATTTAAGAATAAGATGACGAGAAGTAATAATGGAAGATGCATTAACTGTTCTAAGAGCTAAAACAACATCATCACTGTTTAATCTTTTAATTTGAAAATCTATTGGAACATTAACCATATAATAACTAGGTTGATCCTCAAGCGTTTCACTTGGACCAATGATTGGAATGGCAAAAACTCTTTTGATATCCATCTCGATAATATTAACGTCCAAGTTATCTCTACTGATCAGTGGATATTCATCTCCCACCTGCAAAACAACGTTCATTGCATATTCGCCGTCATTAAAAACATCATACAGATAGTTAGAAGTCAAATATACGTTAAGCTCATCCATCAAAATACATCGTATGCGGTTTTTATTTATCTCATCAGCAGTATCACCAAAACCTGTATCCATGTATGGTGTGATCACAGGTTCTCTCCCCAAATTTTTTAACGCCTTCATACCAGCTAGATTTATCGCGGTTTCAATATCTGCTTCAGCAAACCTTATCAAATTCTCAACTTTGTTCAAATCCATAGTACTCGCTATCTCAGCTGATTTTTCTTGCTCAAGTTTTACAACGTATACTGTTGTGAAAGTGCTGCCAATAAGTAGAAAGATACCTATCACAGAAAAAGGTATACGCGCACGGTTATCACATATAACTGGTCTAATTCTTTTCATTCCCTCGCCACCCATATGGTTAAAACAACCTGTGCTTTATCGATAGAAATGCGTTCAAAAAACCAGTCTATTAGCATCTCAGCAAAATCAATACCCATGTCAATTACATCAAAAACATTGTCAACAAAAACAGATATATACGAATCAAGAAAACCTTTTAAGATTAGTGTTATGTTTTCTTTTATTGCCAATTCAAAAGTGTTGAAAACCTCATTTAAAGTCCCGAGAGAAGTATTAAGTAAACCTTGGATAGAGTTGTTCAGTTCATCATAAATTCCCTGCATTATAGGATCGTCAACACTGCTGTTAAGACCAAAGAACATGTCATTTATTGAGCATAACGCCTCACCCATGAATTCATCGACTGCGCCTTCAAAAAAACCCTGTGTTGCATTCTTTAACTTGTCAAAAAAATATGTAATAGTCATGCCCACAATACCTGGTAAAAAAACCTCGCTTGTCTCATTTTTTATTCCATCTATCAAAAAACAGTATACTAGTGTGCTAACATTTTCATATGTTGCAATAGTAGCATTTGTTCTATAAGTATATGGTGATGATAAATTGTTTGTTATATAGTCACTAAAAACCTTTTTTATGTTTGTAATCTGGGGGATTGATGAATTGTGGTATCCAAATTCACCTATGCCTCTGAACAGCTGGTTTTTCAGCCAGTGCCTTGTAAAAACAATGGTTGTATTACCAACTGTTAATACAGGCAAATACGGCATGATTATAGAGGTTTGTGCTACATGGCAATCCATGTTGGGCGGGTGTTCACCAATATATAATTCGCCGCCAAATGGGACTCCTTTTATGGGATGCCACAATGCCGTTAAATTAAAACAGTATTTGTCCCCAAGATATGATGAAAAAAACCTGTTTGTTTCATTTAATAATTTTCTATCAAAATCACCAGTGAAAATGTTGAAACGGTCGGTTCCAAAAAGCGAAAAAGGCATTTTTAGTTGGCATCCTAGATTTTCTGCAACGAGGTTTGCATATTTTTTATGCAGCTGTTCACGTGCCAGAATCCAGTTTGTTATTGAACCGTATAATCCTTCGCTTGAGTTGTCTATACCAAGTGACCCAGCTATATCATCTATGAGGTCTCCACAGAATTTGTAGCTAAAACAATCTGAGCGAGAAACCAGAAAAGTGCTTAGCGCCTCATCGGCAATGTGTTCTCTATGTTTATCTATAGATGTTTTTACAGCCATATCATTTTGAAGGGCTGGTAAAAGGATAACACCAGATAAGGAGACCATTACTATGAAGAGAACCGCATCGTACATAGAGGAAACAGCATGCGTGTTTTTTGAAAGCCGCCTCATATCTATTAACACCCTTGAGGTTTCTTTATTTCAAATTCCACAATATGATGGTGAGTTTTCCTGGTAGAGTCTGTACCTCATTTAGGTAGACTCCAACATCTTTTGTTACTGCAATCCTATCTCCTATGTTACTTGGAAGATTCTCAGGGAAATCCTCTGAGTTTTTATCCCAGCTTATACGTAATATAAAATCAAAATCAGATGATTTGTAGTTATTTCTCATCGACTGAAGTAAAATGTTACTTTCCGTTGAGTGTAATTTTGGTAGATCAACTAGTCCACCTTCTTTTATAAAATAGCAGTCAGGATTGGTTAGTTTTGTTGAAATAAAATCTGCAGTTTTGTATTTATCTAAAGCGTCTATTCTCATTGCGTAGGATGAATATACACTAGCTATAAGTATGAAAAATAGTGTGAATCCTATCATTACTACAGATAGTGCTGGTAGGGATGTAAACTCCTCAGAGATTGCTTTTTCGTTTTTTATTAAACTCCTCAGCGGAGTTTTTTTCATTTTACTCCAGCTCCACATTTATTTATGTTTATTTTTATGTTAATTTATAATTTTATAATTATGAATAATTTTTGATAATATAAAATTTACCTTAGGCAAAAATCAAACAAAAAAAGAAAAAATAAAAAGATATGGGGTGGTTTTTAAAGCGGGAATCAATGAGAGATAGACTACTTTGCAAGTGCTATTTCTTTTATTCTGTCCCTTATGATGAAGATTTCGAGTATGTCTTTCATTTGTTTGTATTCTTCGGGGGTTTTAATCTCTGAGACCACTATCAAATCTCTCATTTTTTCCTCACCTTCCTATGTTATACTTTGCTACTCATGCTATATAAACATATCGTGACAAAATGGCAAAACAATGATTCTAACAACCGGAGAGAAACCTTTTGTTATCTGAGGATTTATAAAAGAGTACCTGTTTTGAGATCGTAGCTTGAGGGAGGAAAAAAAACATGAATAAAAAGACATCAGAAGACTATCATATGCAGTCAGATACATATGTAAAAGAGTCCGGTGTTCAAGGTGGAAAGATTCTAGGAGAAAATCTAACATTATTTGCTTTTGTGATTGGAATACCCTTGTTCGCCATTGGTATAGTTTCAATATTTTACACGTTATTTATTACTGGCTTTCCTGAGGATTGGCCAATAATTTTATACATATTCAGTCCTCAATCATTGGCTGTTATTATTGGTTTGTTAGCGATTATTGGTGGATACACTATCTATAGAGCTAAACATGTTAAAAATTAGCAAATATTTTTTCTGCGGGCTTTTGTTTAAAAACAATTATATAACATATTTATCATTTCCCAACGGATGAGACAAGATATGGGAACAAAAAACTATGACTACGTAACTGTAGAACAGAAATGGCAGAAAAAATGGTTTGACTCCAAGATATATGAAGCAAAAAAACAAAACAAAAAGAAATTCCTATTACATTTTGCATACCCTGGAGTATCAGGATACCTCCATGTAGGACATATGAGGGGGTTCACATACTGCGACATAATAGCTAGATACAAAACAATGACCGGCTACGACGTCATGTTCCCTGCAGGGTTCCACGCCTCAGGAATACCATCGATAGGCTTCGCAAAAAAAGTAGAGAGAAAAGACCCCGTAACAATAAAATCACTAAAAGAAAACGGTTTAAAAGACGACTTCATAAAAAAACTGACAGATCCAATAAAAGTCGTAGAATATTTTGGAAAAATCTACGTAGATGACTACTGGAAAAAATTTGGTTTCCTAATAGACTATTCTAGAGTCATGAGCACAATATCACCAGGATACAACAAGTTTATACAATGGCAGTTCCACAAACTAAAAGAAAACAACCTACTAATCCAGAAACCACACTATGCGCCATTTTGTCAAAACTGCGGACCAGTAGCGGTAGACAAATCAGAAACAGATATATCAAAAGGTGGCTCAGCTGAGATAATGGAGTTCACAACAATCAAATTCCAGATGAAAGACGGAACAATACTACCAGCTGCAACACTCAGACCTGAAACAATCTTTGGTGTAACCAACATGTGGATCAACCCAAATGTTGAATACCAAAAAGCAAAGATAAACGGAGAAACATGGATATGCTCAAAAGAATGCATACAAAAACTTACACATCAACTTGAAAAAGTTGAGTTATTAAACGAAAAAATATCTGGTAAAACTCTCATTGGAAAAACCTGTAAAATACCAATGGTAAACAGAGAAGTACCAATCCTATCGGGGGTTTTTGCTGATCCAAACGTAGCAACAGGCATTGTGATGTCTGTACCAGCCCATGCACCATACGACTGGATAGCACTAGTAGAATCAGGAGAAAAAATCTATCCGATAACAATCATAGATGTAGAAGGATTTGGTACAAACCCTGCTAAACAGGTATGCGATGAACTAGGGATTAAAAGCCAGATTGAAACAGAGAAACTGAACAACGCAACAGAAATAGTATACAAAAAAGAGTTTCACACAGGTTACCTAAACGACAAATGTGGAGTCTACGCAGGGGTAAGAATATCAGATATAAAAGACGAGGTTAAAAACGAGCTTATATCACAAAATCTAGCTGTTGTTATGAGAGAGTTCTCAGAGGAAGTTGTTTGCAGATGCGGTGGAAAAGTCTTCATAAAACAGATACCTGATCAATGGTTCATAAAATATAGTGACACAGAGCTTACTGAGAAATCAAAGGAACATGAGCAACATATGAACATATATCCGCAGGAGTACAAAGATGAGATGCCAAAGGTACTTGATTGGTTTGGCGATCGAGCATGTATAAGGCGTGGTTCATGGCTTGGGACGGAGTTCCCGTTTAAAAAAGACTGGATAATAGAACCAATATCAGACTCAACACTATACCCTGCTTATTATATTATCTCTAAGTATGTTAATGAGAACAAGATAAAAACTGAGGAGATGACAAACGAGTTCTTCGATTACGTATTCCTGGGAATAGGTAAGAAACAAAATCAGCTTTGGGATAATATTAGGAGTGATTTTGATTACTGGTACCCAGTTGACATAAACCTTGGTGGTAAGGAGCATAAAACCGTACATTTCCCAGTATTTTTAATGAACCATGTTGCTGTGATGCCTAAGAACAAATGGCCTCAAGGGATATTTGTTCACTGGTGGGTTACACAAAAGGGTAAAGAAAAAATAAGTAAATCTAAGGGAGGAGCAGAACACATAAACGAAGCGGCTACCACATATGGCGTGGACGCAATGCGATTATATTACGCACATGTTGGTTCTCCTTTCGTTGATATAGAATGGGACCAAGAGGTCGTAACAAAGTACAAAAACAGGGTTGTAAACATCTACAAAATGATAAACCAGATTAACACGTTAGAAGATAAAAAAGATGAAAACCTTGACAACTGGATGAAAAGCATAACACAGAGAACGATAAAGAAAACTCTTGATGCTTTTGAAACATTCGATATACGTATTGCTACTAACGAAATATTTTTTGAGTTCCAGAAAAGCATACAATGGTACCTAAAAAGAGGCGGGGGAAACAAAAAACTACTAAAAGAGGTTTTATCAGACTGGTTAAAACTGATGACACCGATAACACCACACCTAACAGAGGAACTTTGGACTTTATTCGGCAAGGGTTTCATATCATTGGAAAAGTACCCGCAATACAAACCAGACACAGTATCAGAAAAGGATGAAGTAGGAGAAAAACTGCTATCAGACATAGTTGATGACGTAAATCAGATACTAAAAGTCACAGGCATGAAACCAAAAAAACTTTACATGTATGTTTCGCCCATGTGGAAAAAACAGCTTTTTGAAAAAGCCCTGGCTCTACAGAAAGAAAACAAACTGGAAATGGGTTCTTTTATGAAAACGGCTATGAGCGATCCCGAACTTCGAAAACAAGGTAAAGAAGTCTCTGATTTCATAAGCAAAACAATAGGAGAGATAAAAAAACTAAATGAAAACGATAAGAAGCGCTTCGAGGTAAAAATAGACGAAAAAACATATCTAGAAAAAGCAGTAGAATTCTTTAAAAGAGAGTTTAGTACGGAGATAAATATACTTAGTGCTGATGATAAAAACGTTTACGACCCCGCTAAAAAAGCAAGGTTTGCCGTTCCACTCAGGCCAGCTATTTATTTGGAGTAAAAACAAAACATATGCCAGAAAATATTATTAAAACAAATGAAGAGACATGGGATGCAATAGCTGAGAGTTTTGATACGACAAGACATAAACCATGGGAGACTTGTTTAGATTTTATAAAAACACTAAGAAAAACAGATACTGTTGCTGATATAGGATGTGGTAACGGTAGACATTTAACTCTATGCGCAAAGCAATGCAAAAATGCTGTTGGTTTAGACATTTCACGTAAACTACTTTACATAGTTAAAAACAAAATTTTAGAAAACAATCTGAATAATACAATACTGTTACATTCCAATGCAGTAAACATACCTATCAAAGATGACTCTGTAGATGCCGTGATCTTCATTGCAGCCCTACATAACATAAAAGGTAGGGACAATAGGGTTCAAGCACTAAAAGAAATAAGAAGAATAATGAAAGAAGATGGAAAAGCGCT
>JBFYMH010000015.1:0-5185 GCA_041305005.1 Thermoplasmatales archaeon
TAGTTAATGTTAAAGATTTGTTGAAAACATGGGATCCTGAAGTAATTAGAATGTTTTTTGCTCAGACACATTACAGAAGTCCACCTGATTACAACGAAAAAGCTTTAGCAGATGTGAAAAAAGGTTTGGAAAAAATATATCGGCTTAAAGAGAAATTAGAGGAATTATCTAAAACTGTCAAAGTTAAAAAAATAGATGAGAAAAAACTTGGTGCTGAAGATAAAGAGTATCTTGCAGAAATAAAAGAATTCCGAGAGAAGTTTGAGCAGGCAATGGATGATGATTTTAACACGCCAAAGGCGTTTGCAGTTTTCTTTGAATTTGTAAATGAGAGCAATAAATATTTGGAAGGAAACCCAAACAAAGATTTGTGCGCTCATGCTCTTGAAGCACTTTTGATGCTTGGAAATATTCTGACGTTGTTCCAACCTAAAATTACTAGCGCGCCAGATGATTCGGCAATTGTAAAAAAACTTCAAACGATTGTTCGACAGTATGAAAAGGATTTTAACAAAACAAGTGTTGAAGAACTACTAAAGGCAATATTGAGCGCAAGAGAGAAGGCTAGAAAAGAAAAGGACTGGAAAGTTGCAGATAAAATTAGAAAGGAGTTAGAAGATATTGGATTTGAGATTCAGGACACGGATTCCGGCCCTGTTTGGAGAAAAAAATAGGTTTTTATGAAAAGGATACTCGTTGGTTTTGATGGCTCTGAAGGTTCTGAGTTGGCTCTTAATAAGGCTATGAATTTGATTGACGAGTACGGCGAACTTACTCTACTGGCTGTTGTGCCTAGTCCGTCTGATAAGGCTTTTGTGGATAACGAGATTTATAAAAAATTGAGGAAGAAAGCCGAGAATCTTATAAACGATGCTATTAGTGATATCGGTCCTCATGATTTTGATGTTATTGGGATGGTTGAAGAAGGGGATGCTGCTACGATTATTATCGATGTCTCAAACAGGTTGAATGTTGATTTGATTGTTTTGGGTAGTAAAGGCACTAGTGAGATTGGGCGTTTTCTTATCGGCAGTGTTGCCAATAAGGTTGTTCAGTATGCCCATAAACCTGTGATGGTTGTTAGATAAAAAAATAAAGGTTTTTGCGGAAGTTTAATAACTTGTAATTGTATTAACGACTGTTAACTTGGAGGTGAAATTGATTTATGAATAAAAGCATTGTAGTTTTTTTAGTTTGTATGCTGATAGTTAGCAGTGTACTGGCTGGTGCAGCTGTAAATACGAAAAATGTTTTGTTTGAAATTAAAGATGGCACGATTGCCTTAACTATTGCTGTTAATAGTTACGAAATTAAAAAAACAGGTTATAATGATGAGTTGTATGTAGAGGATTTTGGTTGTTTGCTTATACCTGGTAAGCCTAGTTTGCCGTCGAAGATTTTTTCTATAGCAATTCCACCTGGTGCGCAGTTTGAGAGCATCGGTTTTGAAACACCAGATAGCATTGTTCTTCCTGGAAAATACAATATTCCTCCTGCTTCTCTACCGCGAGTAATTGGTTATGAGAACCCAGATATTTATGAGGAAGAGCTAAGAAAATACGAGAAGAATTATGAAACAACCTATGGTAGCAATAATCCTTATCCTTCATCAGTGGTTGAATTTGTTCAAACCGCTGGATACAGAAAATATAACCTCGTGGATGTTAGGGTGAATCCATTTACATATTATCCTTTGTCTGGTAAACTAGTTTACCACCCTGAAATTAAGATTTATGTTAGTTACACTTTCCACGAAGGTTTTTCTATAGAAAATATAATGGCGGATAACGTTGGTCTCGCTGAGCAACGAGCAGAAGATATAGTTTATAATTATGACCAGACTCAGAGTTGGTATCCAACTAATGCACCAGGTAATCGTGAGTCATATGATTACGTTATTGTTACACTTGATTCTTTAACTTCGTCTGTTTCTGCTTTGGTTAATTGGGAGCAGGCAAAAGGCAGAAATGTCAATGTTGTGACAACATCTTGGATTAGCTCACAATATACAGGTTATGATCTTGCTGAGAAAATTAGAAACTTCCTTAGAGACAAATACCCGTCTAGTTCGTGGGGGATTTTATATGTGTGTTTAGTTGGTGGTTACGATGACGTACCGATGCGTCGCTGCTGGCAAGATGAAGGGTACGGAAAACCGGAGACAGATTTCTATTATGCAGAATTGTCTCTTTCGGATAGTCAGTCATGGGATTCTGATGGTGACCATAAATGGGGCGAGTCATCTGATCCAATTGATTTCTATGGCGAGGTGAGCGTTGGTCGTATCCCATGGAGTGATCCAACTGTTGTTAGTCATATTTGTGATAAATCTGTAGCCTACGAACAGAACAATGATGAATCTTTTAAGAAAAACATACTATTGTTAGGCGGGTTTTTCTGGTCTGATACTGATAACGCGGTTCTAATGGAGTATAAGACAAACCCAAGTATTCATCCTTGGATGGCTGATTGGACTAAGACAAAGATGTATGAGGATGCTCAGTCTTCATACCAATGTGATTATGATCTTGGTTACAACAACGTGAAAAACGTGTGGTCATCTGGCACCTATGCGTTTGTGGATTGGGCAGGTCATGGTTCACCAGATGCTTGTTACGAGTATTATCCATCCCAGGCGTTTGTTGACACAGACACATGCGACTATCTGAACGATAATTATCCGGCAATCATTTTCGCTGATGCTTGCAGCAATTCCGATACAGATGATTTTAACATCGGTCAGGCTATGTTGGAAAAGGGAGGCGTGGGGTTCCTTGGTGCTACAAAAGTAGCGTATGGTATGCACGCTTGGAACAATCCAAATAGCGGCTCAAGTCAATCATTTGATTACTACTTCACTAAATGTGTAACATCTGGAGATTACACGCAAGGTGAGGCACACCAATGGTCTTTAACTAAGATGTACACAGATAATCTATGGTACTCTCTTAAGTATGAAACTTTTGAATGGGGCGCACTTTGGGGCAACCCCGATCTAACGATGGGTACTGTTACTACAAGCAACCCACCAAATCAACCAGACATGCCATCTGGACCAAATAAAGGAACTATGAACATGGGCTATACATTTTCAACTAGGGCTATTGACCCTGACGGCGACCAGGTTTACTACAAATGGGATTGGGGAGACGGCCAATCAAGCGATTGGTTAGGGCCGTACAACTCTGGCTTAACAACACAGGCATCACATACATGGACACAGCTGGGAACCTACGAAATAAAGGCGAAAGCTAAAGATGTCAATGAAGCTACAAGTGAGTGGTCGGAATCACTTATCATACAAATCGTTGAAAATGAGCCGCCAGACGCACCAGAGATATCAGGACCAACTAACGGAGAAGCAGGAACAACATATCTATACACACTTACAACAACAGACATAGATGGTGATGAAGTCTACTATTTTGTTGACTGGGGAGATAATACCAACAGCGACTGGTTAGGACCTCATGCCTCTGGAGAACAAAAAACAGCCTCACACAGCTGGAGTGAACAAGGTACATACACGGTAAAAGCAAAAGCAAAGGATGTATGTGGTGAAGAAAGTGGATGGACTACACTCGAAGTTGTAATGCCAATAAATCAGATAACAAGTCAGCCAATGCAATTACCGCTTAAAAACCTAGTAATACTTATGACGAAACAAACATTAAAAAATAAGTGACAGAAAACTCAATTTTTTCCTTTTTTCTTAATTTTGTTTAGCGCGAATGCTGGGTCTTGATTTTTCTGCGCCCTTGCCCTTATGATGCAGCCCTCTACCTCTACGTCCAGCACTTGTTTTACCACGCAAAACTCTTCTAGTGTTAGAAGCGTTTGATATCCAGTTTATTTTAGGGTCTTTCAAAATAGCGGGGTGTACAGGATCAACTAAGATAATCTCATAAAAATAGTAACCGCCATCATCGCCAACCCAATAAGAGTTTAGAACTTCCATGTTTGGATAGCGCTTCGCTGTTCTCTCTTCAGCAATACGTTGTATACTCTTTGCAGCTGTGATCTTACTTATACCTTTCTCAGACGCTTTTCTACCGCCCTTTATTTTGTGTTTTCTAAGACCGCCTCTTCGCACCCTTGCTCTTACTACAATGTAACCTTGTTTTGCTTTGTAACCAAGTGAACGAGCCCTATCTATTCTTAATGGCTTTTCTACTCTAAGGAAGTTTTCTTCTCGTCTCCACTGTATCATTCGCTGATGTTGAGGCATCAGGTATGATGTGTCATGTTTTTTCCATTGATCTGTTAGATAATCATAGCTACTTTTTACCATAATATTTTACACCGATTCTTAGGATTGGTAGAGGCTATGGAAGGGAATCGTTTATTTAAAACTTTTGTCACATTGAATTTTATAACATTTCTGAGAAGATATGATTAAATTTTTTATGAATTATAACATCTCGGGACCAAATTTGTTATCCGCATAACACTAGTTTTTTATACAATCAACCCTTAAAATATATAGAAAGAAAACTTAATATTATATATAAATTATACTTATTGTAATATTTTTTATCTAATGGGGGAAAAAAATGAAAGAACGTAACAAAATATTAGTTACAATTTTGGTGCTGGTGATAATAATTCTCTCTTTATATACAGCTGTCTTAGAATATAGATTTGGAATATTGGGAATAACTGGCGATGGGAAGCTGCCTCTTACCGCAAAGATTTTCACAGATGAAAAAGAAGGACTAATCCCTTTCTCAGTTAATTTTACCACAATGGTACAGCATTATCAGGGAAATCTTGAATACAGCTGGGATTTTGGTGACGGAAAAACCTCCAAGGAAATAAATCCGACACATAAATACGAAGAATCAGGAGAATATACTTGTAAACTAGTAGTCACTGATGGCAGAAGTAAAAAAAGTTCAGATTCTATTAGAATTATAGTGAAAAAAAATAAACCACCCGTATTAACACTTTCGATTAATCAAAATACCCTCGAACAGAAATTTATACCAATTCTATCAGCAATTAAATTGTATGCGGGGGATAAACAGAAAATTTTAAACAGAATTGAAAAAAAGAGAGGACCCAATGCTTTTGGCGAAGGTAGTATTGTTTGTAGTGCGCAAGTAGATGACCCTGAAGATGATGAGATTGTATCTTATAGTTGGGTGCATAAAACTGATACTCAGGTATCGCAGTTTGGAAAACC
>JBFYMH010000016.1:0-3913 GCA_041305005.1 Thermoplasmatales archaeon
ATTCCTTACAAACTCTTTGCTGATTTTTTCCTTAAAAATCCAACAAAGGCATGGTATGTTGAGGAGATTTCTGCTAAGCTTAAGACAAGTAAACCAACTGTTTATAGGCATTTGAATAAACTTAAAGGTTTTGATATATTGGAGGAGATACACGTTTTTGATGAGGTGAGTAAACAGAACAAGAAGGCTTATCGTATGCGTTATGGTAATTTCCAGAAAGCATGGAATTTTGTGGAGGCTCATCTTAAAGTAGCTGTTGAGAATTACGGTAAGACGGTGGAGCATATTCAAAAGTTAATCGAAAATAAGCAGAAAGGACGTGGTAAATAATGGATGAAAAACAGGGAATGGAATTAACAGAAGGATCGTCTTATAAGATAACTTCTCTGGGTGGTAGAGATGCTGCCCTGGAAACTGAAGGGATTTTTAAAGGTTTTATATCAATTGGTGTCGACGAGATTGGTTTGTTGATGGAACTTGGTAGCGCACATGGTGCGATGGCAGGTAAGATTAGGATTGTCCCTTTGCATGTTTTGCTTGCTATTGATGTTTTGGAAGTTAAACCTACTGAGAAAAAAGATGAAGATAAGAAGACTTCCCATTACTACGGTTAATTAAACCTTAAATCTTATTTTTAATTTTTTAATATTATATTTTGCGCCAATTATTTATATTGGTTCCCTGTTTTTTAAGTTGGAAAACTAATGCCTAAAACAAAAAACCCGATAATACGTATGGATTGCGTTAGCAAAAAATATAACGAGTACGGCGTGGAGGTTATGGCATTAAATAACGCATCTTTGGAGATTTATCAGGGGGAGTTTGTATCAATTATAGGGCCGTCTGGTTCTGGTAAATCAACTTTGTTGCATTGCATGGGACTTTTAGACCGCCCCACCTCTGGTGCTATATACGTAGATGGCAAAGATACATCTAAGATATCTGGCAAAGAAATTGCTTTTTTCAGGGGAGACAAACTTGGTTTTGTTTTCCAGAATTATAACCTTATACCGCGTTTGACTGTCTTGGAAAACGTGATGCTACCTGGTTTGATTATGGAAAAAGATATTTCGGATGTCGAAAAAAAAGCAAAGGTGTTATTGAAAGAGGTTGGAATAAATCATCGTGCTGACCACAGGGGCGTACATCTCTCTGGCGGGGAGCAACAGAAGGTAGCTATTGCCAGGGCTTTGGTAAATGATCCTGTGCTTATACTTGCTGATGAGCCGACAGGCGCGCTAGACACAGAAAATAGCAAAGAGATCATGAACCTGCTTGTAGATGTCAACAAAAGAAGAAAGGTTACCTTTGTTTTTGTTTCCCATGACCTTGATATAGCAAAGTATGGTGAAAGAACGATTGTGTTATCTGATGGGAAGATAGTTGGTGATACATCGAAGAATCACCAGGATTTCAAGGTGTTGGTTGATAAACTAGTAAAAGGGGTGCGCAAGAGTAGGTCATTATGAATATTAGCAGACATCTAGCATGGGGTGAAATCAAGGAGCATAAACGCATCTACGCGATTATAATCATTGTTATTGCTCTTACTATGACTTCTTTCATGCTTGAGAATGCTTATCTGAATTATATGATGCAAGTGGTTGATGATACTACAAAGATAATAACATCTGATGCCATTGTTACAGATAAAAGCTGCAACATAAGAGACCTTTATGGTACAGAAGTTGAGCTTAAAGATGCTAAAAAGATTGCTGATAAAATAGAAAGAGAGCTACCTGGTTATGAGACTACTATACGTGTTACCGCACAGGGAACATACGGTCTGGGCACAAAGGGCGAGGCCACAGATGCTTGTACAATACAGGGCATAGATCCTACAAATGACGATAGGATATCTGGTATAAAGGACAAGATTGTTGAAGGCCGGTTTTTCAACGAGAAAGACCATGTTTTGAGAGGGCATACCCCGCTTTATATACATGTTCAGGGGCCTGGGTCTTTGCCTGATTTCACCTATGGTTCCGGCCAGAAATTGTTTGAAGAAGAAGAGCCGTATCCAATTATTGTTGGTGCTACGTCAGCAAAGATTCATCCATCTGTGGGTATTGGTAAGATATTATCTCTTACTATGAGTATGTCTGGTAGAGAAACAAGCTACGCGGTTGTGACTGTAAAGGTTATAGGGTTGTATGAGAGTGGTACGCCTACGCTTGATGCTCTTATGTGGTTTATGCATGCTGATTCGCTCAGGGAGATAAAAAGCTACGGTAAGATTACTGGTAGAGACTGGACCATCCCTGGTGTTGGTACATTCCGTGGTTTTAACCCGATAACAGTTGATAGAAGCCGTGGTGATGTCATTCTGGTTAAAGCAACTGATTCGGTTCAGGATTTTAATCCAATGGGGAGTTCTGATCAGATAAAAAATGATGTTGAAAAAATAGTGCCTAGTTTGAAGGTTTTTGGTTGGCATGATTTCCTTGTTTATATAGCTGGTTCGATGCAGGATGTTATAACAATTATGTTATGGGGCAGTATTGCGGTTACTCTCTTTCTGTGTGGTGCTGCAATTAAGTATGTTATGGACTCTATTGTTATGCGTAAAACAAGGGAGATTGGTACGTTTAAGGCGTTTGGTGCCCGTGACAGGGTTGTCTTTAAAATCTTTCTTTATCAGGGTCTTATTATAGGTTTTATTGCTGGTCTGCTTGGTGTAATTTTCTCAGTGTTTGTAATGTATTTTGTGAACTGGTATGGTTTTAATGTACAGTTTATCTCTGGTACGCAGCTTAAGATTGGTTTTATTATTAATTGGTTTACGTTGTTTGTTGCCATATTGTTGCCTGTGGCTCTTGCTGTTTTGGCAGCAGCAATTCCTGCAAAGAAAGCATCTATGTTATCTCCTGTTGAGGCTCTGAGAAAAGGAGAGTTGTCACTATAAGAATCGCAAGGTTTTGCCCTTTGTTTTCCACATGCAAGATGCCGAGGGGTCATCTGCTATAGTATCCACTGTATCTAATGTGAGATAAATAATAAAACTAAGAAATAAAGCTAACTTTATTTCAACTTTATTACGAAACAGTTGCAGCCATCAACGTTGTATACCTGGCGACCGTAACATGTTCCTTTTCTCGGGTTGAATTTATCCGCTCGATAGTGTATACAATCTCCACATGTTTTTGATACTAAACTATTCTGTGCATCTACCATATTTGGTTCCCTCCATCATTACTGTAAAATTATATTGGCTTTATAAATTTTACTTGAAAAAGTAGTTTTGTGGTCTTTAAAGAGTTACTAGGAGAGGGGTTTTTTCATTTTGGCATTTTGTCACGATATCTTTAAATACGGTCATTGACAAAGATTACCAAGCTAATTGGTAGCAATGTGGACGGTAGGGTGGAAGACGGTGAATTTAACCATAAAAAAAACCCAAACATACAAAAAATATACTGACAGATTCGTAGAACTAGACATGCTAAGAGGCTTTGCAATAATTATAATGATATCCCTGCACCTACTATGGGATCTAGATTATTTTGGGCTCTTACCACTAAACAAACAGATATACAAAATCCAACCAGCAATACCAGTTATATTTTTCTTATTGGTGGGCATGTGCATGATAGTTAGCAGAAACAGAAAAAATCACCTATCAACATCTGAGCAGAAAAAATACGATGCACACCTTATAATGCGCGGTTTAAAAATATTTGGTTTAGGAATGGTACTAACAGTAGTTACAATGATCTTCATACCAGACAGACCGATATTCTTTGGCGTACTTCATTGCATCGGCCTATGCATAATATTAAGCACTATCTTTCTAAAAATCAAACCAATCTACAATCTAATTTTTTCAGGCATAATCCTCATGTTAAATTTTGTTATAGCACTATACCCAATAGAAAACCCTACTGTATTACACATAGCAGTTGGTTTACACCAA
>JBFYMH010000017.1:0-16499 GCA_041305005.1 Thermoplasmatales archaeon
GATGAAACAAAATCTAAAATTAACTGTCAAATCAAAATGAATACTATCGATACACAATATACTAGGATTTTTACAATTAAATATTGGAGATACCACGTTTTGGCTAATGGTAGTATTAAAATTGGTGATTATAGCGAGGATATTTCTAATAAATCTCAGATAATTGAATTTTTAAAATTTAAGTCTAAAAATGTTGAATAGAAATCATCAAAAATAAAATTATTTTTTAAAGATTATTTTTATTATAACTATGTTTATTTATAACTAAAAAATTATGTGCTAAAGGTATGAATTCGTCAATAAGCGATATTTCTATAATAAGATTTATATACTGACATAGGATATATATGCTAGCGAATGGGGGAGATACTGGAGTTTTTTATAAAATCTCTCCTCACCACCTTCAATCTTCCCCATTCTCTCCTTATCGAAAAAAACTTATTTAAACAAATTTTTTCCAGCATTATCAGATACAATTTCTCTGTATCTTTCGTCTGTGACAATCATAACAACCCAATCCGTAATAACTCTTGATCTGACTGCTTTAGCGACAGGGGTAAAATCATCCAAGTCTCTAACATCACCATCATCAACTATTTTTATATCAGTCTGGTCTATGCGAGGTTCAGCTTGATGCAACTCCTTTGATGGAATATCGATTATTATATGCCCTGTTGGTATCTTTAGTGTCTCCTCTAGTTGTCTCTCTTTTTCCTTTCTTAACTCCGCGTCTTCCATTCGTTTAACTATCTCTAATTCGTTTTTGTTTAAATTAGATGAAGAAACAGCATATGCTTGTTTGAACAATTTTCTGTATTTTATTGATGTAGCGATTTCATGTTGGAAAGGCCCCATCTTGTTTAAGTTGTTTATTAGCTCCGAGTCTGTCATTTTGAATAACTCGAGAGGCTGTGCCTCTGGTAACATTTCAATGGCTCTTGAAAGCATTAACTCTGCTATACGTACTGTTTTATGGAAATACACTGAAGAATACATTAGGCCTCTCGCCATTAGTATGTTCTCAACTACACCAACGCCTTTCCTTTTGACTCTCAGATTATTATCATTTATTATTAGAGTCTGTAAAAACCGTTCTGTATCTATCATCCCATATGCTACACCAGTGTAGTATGCATCCCTTATAAGATAATCGAGCTGATCAACATCTATAGCACTGTTCAAAAGCTGACTAAGATAAGGTTTTTTGTGTGTCGTTCCTCTTATGATATCTGCTAACTCTTTTTGGCTTATCTTGTTTTTTTCTAAAATCTCGTGTACACTAGGAGATGCTATAAACTTTTTTTCTTCCGAGCTAAAAATACCGTATTCTCCTAGGATGAGCTTCTCTGTTAAATCAACATGGTCAAAATCAAGCGTGTTTCTAAGAATCGATTCTAGTGTATGGGAAAATGGACCGTGGCCTATATCATGTAAAAATGCGGCGCATGTTACTATTTGTTTTTCGTTCTTATCCAGATTTAGGAGATCAGCAGCTTTTGATGCCATGTAGTAGGTGCCAAGTGAATGTTCAAGTCTCGTGTGATGCGCACCTGGGAAAACAAGATGAGCAAAACCAAGTTGCTTTATGTTGTATAAACGTTGTATCTCAGGTGTCTCTAATAACTCAAGAAAAACCCCTTCGAGTTTTATGTCACCGTGAATCGGATCCCTTATAACTTTGTGTTCTTCAATCATTTATCATCGATTCTAATGTTTTAGACCTCTTGTAGTAAGAATGCCCCTAGGCATTTAAGTTTCTCTTGGTATGAGTCAGGGTATAAGAATCTCTCTGTGGCAGTGATACTACTCAGTAAAGAGTTTCCATCCTGTGGCGTAAAGCAGAAACCTATAACTTCGTTGTCATTTAAAACATGTATAGTTGGTACAACAACTACCGTCTGGTCAAGTATTCTACCATAATGCCCATGGTCTCTACCAAAAGAGAAAACTAGGTTGGCTGAGTTTTTGTGTGTTATTGCAACAAGAGGATTATCTATGAATCTCTGAGTGGCTTCTTCCTTCGTCATTTTTTTATCGAGTTTCACATCATACCATATACAATGCATGTACTGCGTGTTAACCTTTACAGCACTTGAGAAAACGTTAAGATTCATGCCGAGTGTTTTATACAAATGATATACGTCTACCGCGTGATGAGTGCCCATCTTAGGATCTTTATGTGTACCTACTTCTGGTGATGGTACAAAGCTTTTCACCTGGCTTATATCGTTTGCTCGTCTTATGCAGAGGAACCTTCCCTCTTTCATATGGTTCTTTTTCTTTTCTATTGCAAGAGTCTTTATTATAACAGCTATGTTATGTGTATTACAACTTACTATATGTATAAATTGATCCTTTTTTGTGATGGCCTCATCATTGATACCCACTGCGTACATTTTTCCAAAACCAAATTCTGAGCCCCGAGCCATGAATCCTTTTACTTTGTTTTTGTATTTAATGTAATATTTGTCTTTGTTAATCAAACCTGTACCTTTTGGCGTACAATCGATAACTACAGATGCTCTGCTTATTGCTTCTTCGCCATTATACGTTGGTTCAATGCCTAGATCCTTGAACTCCTTTGCCTTGTCATCGTTTACAGCAAGATTAGCTCCCCTGTTCATCATACCTTTAATTTTAGGTCGATCTATCAAGGTAGGGCTGTGTTTATAAAAAGTCACTTCATCTATCTCTAAATCATCTTTAGCATCACACAATAAACCTATCAGTGGTTCTCCTATTGTTCCTGTTCCAACTACGTGTACAATATTACCATCTGACATTATTTCCGCCTCCCCTTTTAGGGCAATCCCTGTAATGGATATATCACATTTAATTGTTGCCATTTTTTGGTGGAATAGTTTAAAAAGGAGAAAATGTTTCACCCCTACCATGGCGTTACCATTAGATGTCCTAGAAAAATCTATGAATCAGCGACTTTCTCTTTTGTTAAAAGACGGCCGAGTCATAGACGGCAAACTTACAGGCTACGATGAGTACATGAACATGGTATTGGAAGAAGTAGAGGAAACAAACGGCGAAGCCAAAAAAAGAATAGGCACTGTTATCCTTAGAGGTAACAACGTAGTAAGCATTTCCCTCCTGTAAGCGAAAAGCATATATATTCGGTTTTCATTTGTATATATTGGAAGGAATCGGGCTGGTAGTTTTTGTTAGAGTGCATCCCATCCCCTCCTAGTGAGGCCAGCCGTCCTTCCTTTTTAAGTTACGTTTATTTTAAAAAAAGATTTAAGTATCGAGCTTTTATATTGTAAAACTGGTTTTTATGGGGAGACAAATCAAGGCTAAACGAGGCAATGAGATTCGTTGTAAAGGCTGGAAACAAGAAGCTATTCTTAGAATGTTGGAGAACAACCTTGAGAATGCTGAGATCCCTGAAGAGTTAATCATTTATGGTGGTACGGGTAAAGCTGCGCGTAACTGGGAATGTTACGATAAGATTGTTGAAACACTTAAAAATCTTGAAGACGACGAAACAATGGCTGTTCAATCGGGTAAACCTGTTGCGGTTTTTAAGACATGGACTAATTCACCTAGAGTACTTATCGCTAATTCTAACTTAGTTCCTCATTGGAGTACATGGGCGAAGTTTCATGAACTTGAAGAACTAGGGTTGATTATGTACGGTCAGATGACTGCCGGTTCTTGGTGCTATATAGGAACACAAGGGATAACACAGGGTACCTATGAAACGTTTGCAGCATGTGCACGGAAACATTTCAATAATAATCTCAAGGGAAAAATTGTATTAACTGGTGGTATGGGTGGTATGGGTGGTGCTCAACCTCTCGCAGTAAAAATGAATGAAGGTGTTTGCATCGGTGTTGAGTGTGATGAGAAACGAATTGACCGAAGAGTGAAGGCAGGTTTTTGTGATAAGAAAATAAAAGATATAGATGAAGCGGTGGAGTTGGCTAAATCAGCTAAAAAAGAGGGGAAACCTATGTCAATAGGTGTTTTGGGAAACTGTGCCGACGTTCATCCTAAACTGGTTGAAGATGGTTTTAAACCAGATGTTGTGACAGATCAGACGTCTGCGCATGATGAGCTTAGAGGATATGTTCCTGCTGGTTACTATGGTAATTCTCTAAAAGATGCTTTTACACTCAGAAAAGATGATTCTAAAGAATACATAAAGCAATCTATGGAAAGTATGAGGATTCATTGTAAAGCTCTGTTGGATTTTAAGAAGAAGGGAGCAGTAGTTTTTGATTATGGTAATAATCTCCGCGGTCAGGCTAAAAAAGCTGGTCTCAAGAATGCATTTGATTACCCAGGTTTTGTTCCTGCTTACATAAGACCCATGTTATGTGTCGGCAGAGGGCCTTTTAGATGGCTTGCGCTATCCGGCAATCCAAATGATATTTTGAAGACTGATAAAGTTGTTATGAAGATGTTTCCTAAAAATAAAACGCTATGCAATTGGATTAAACTAGCTGAGGAAAATCTTCCATGGGAAGGACTACCCGCCAGGGTTTGTTGGCTTGGCTATGATGAAAGAGACAGATTTGCATTGGCTATAAACAAGATGGTGCGAGACAATGAGATAGGTCCTGTTGCTATAACAAGGGATCATCTGGACAGTGGTAGCGTCGCTTCGCCATATAGAGAAACAGAAGGTATGAAAGACGGTAGTGATGCTATTGCTGATTGGCCTTTGTTGAATGCTCTTCTGAATTGTGCTGCTGGAGCAGACAGCGTACACATACATAACGGCGGAGGCGTAGGTATTGGTTTGTCTACGCATGCGGGGATGGTTGTTGTCTGTGATGGAACAAAAGAGACCGATGAGCGTATAAAACGTGTTTTTAAAACCGATCCCGGCATGGGCGTTGCAAGACATGCTGATGCAGGATACAAAGAGGCTATAGAAGTTGTAAAGAAAACAGCTCTTAAAATCCCGATGATAAAGAAATAGATTTTATTCTAAGCTTCCCACAGTTTTTTCTACTTCTTTTAGTATCTCGCAGGATTTCACAAGCTCTTTCATCTTTGTATGATCTGAATACAGAGGTCTGTCTTCATCTAAGAATTTAACATGTTTTCTAACGACTTCTTTTGCTTTAGTTACACCTCTGCCAAACTTGTATTCGCGGAAATCAAGTGCTTGAGCTGCAGCCATGAATTCTATGCCAAGAATTCCGTATGCGTTGTCTAGTATCTGGAAGTTCTTAATCGCCGTGTTCATTCCCATTGAAACGAAATCTTCTTGGTCAGCAGCAGCAGGAATCGATTGTATAGATGCTGGTGCAGAAAGAATACGCTGTTCAACAATCAACATGTCAGCTGTATATTGACTAAGCATCAACCCGGAAAACATCCCAGCGCCTTTCGTTAAGAATGCGGGCAGTCCAGCGCTTAATGCAGGATTGTTCAACCTATTCATTCTTCTTTCAGACATGACACTAACCATGGTGATGGCAGCACCTGCCATATCCATTGGTAGAGAAACTGGAGTGCCTTGGAAATTAGCACCTGAAAGCTGAAGGTTTTCTTCTGGGAAAAACACAGGGTTATCTGCAACGCCATTAAGTTCTATTTCAACTTGTGAGCGGGCATATGCTAAGGCATCATGAGCAGTACCAATCACCTGCGGTGTAGAACGCATCGAGTATGCGTCTTGTACTTTGCATTTCATCTTGCCTTCTATTAGATCGCCGTCTTTGATCAACTTCTGAATTGCTTTTGAGCTTCTCACCGCACCAGAAAATCCTCTGGCTTCAGTTATTTTTACATTATATGGTTTCATATTTGCCTTCAATGCTTCAAGAGACATTGCTGCTGCAATCTCTGCTTGTTTCAACCAGTTATTTGCATCATATAGGAAAATAGCACTCATTGCTGTGAGTAGATTTGAGCCGTTAATGATTGCAAGGCCGTCTCGTGCTTGTAAACCAGGGGTTGAAATACCTGCTTTCTTCATCGCTTCTTTTCCATCAAGCAGTTCTCCACGATAATATGCTTTACCTTCACCCATCATAAGCAGAGCGATTTGTGCCATTGGAGCGAGATCTCCGCATGCACCAACGGATCCTTTCTGACAAACATATGGGGTGACGCCTTTGTTTAACATTTCAACTAAGGTTTTTGTTATCTCTGGGCGGCAACCCGAGTTTCCATGAGCATGCACATTAACACGTGCAAGCATCGCTCCTCGTACATACTCGGTGGGAGCAGGATCACCTATGCCAGCAGCATGATTGTAGATTAGATATTTTTGAAAATCTTTAATCTGATCATCGTTTAAGACCAACTCTGAAAACTCCCCGATGCCCGTATTAACTCCGTACATTATTTCATGGGATTTGATTTTCTTTTCAAGCATAGCTCTGCACGATATGATGCGTTTCAAAGCATCAGGATGAAGCTCTATTTTTTCGTTGTGTCTAGCAACATTAACAAGTTTTTCAATTGTAATACCTGAACCAGTTATGATAATCGTCATATAACGCCTCCTTACAGTTGTTTAATCTAAGACCTGTATTAAATTATTATGTATTAAGTTTCCCAAATACCAAAGATTACATTTTTAAAATTTTCTAACTAAAAATTAAAGTACACCAAGATATTACCCCTCTGGGTTTCATATGGTCTTAAAGTTAGATTTGGCGGCCTTCTTGAGAGATATATTAAAACAAATTGGTGTAAATGACCCCCTGGCTATTCAAATTAGTACTGCGAGTATAATCTTTTTACTTTCTCTTCTTGCTGGCTGGATTGTTTATCATATCTTTGAACACTATTTCTCAAAATGGGCAAAAAAAACTAGAACTACTTTAGATGATGAGATTATTAAAAATGTAAAGAAACCTGTATATTTTTTGGTTATTCTCATCGGTTTCTACTACGGCATAGATCAACTGGCTGCTTTAGATGTTTATTCAACGATTTTATCGCAAATCTTTAGCGTAGCTGAAATTCTATTAGCAGCTTTTATAGTAACACGAGTAATAAACGTCTTCATATCATGGTACGCTGAGAAAAACAAACAGAAGAAGCAAATAGACAACCGCATTCTAAATGTTTTCAAGAAATTCCTTCAAGGCATTGTTTATCTGGTTGCATTTTTAGTAATTTTAAATGCAATTGGCGTTGACCTCTCAGGTATAGTTATAGGTGTAGGTGTCGGTGGTATTGCCATCGCATTTGCTCTGCAAAGTATACTTAGTGACGTATTTAGTGCGTTTTCAATTTATTTCGATAAACCATTTGAGGTCGGAGATTTTATTGTTGTCGGTCAACACTCAGGTACAGTCACGAAGATCGGCATGAAGTCAACTCGACTTCAACTTTTGCAGGGTGAAGAGATGATTGTTTCAAACCGTGAAATCACCTCCGGTAGTGTTAGGAATTTTAAAAAAATGACCAGACGCCGTGTTGAATTCATTATAAGAACATCTCCTAATACTCCCCTAAAAAAACTGGAGAAGATACCAAAAATCATTGAAAGAACAATAAGAGCAATAAAATCCACTGAATTTGATATGGTCCATTTGAGGGAGATCGGGCCATTTAGTTATAATTTCGAGGTTGTTTACTACATTAATACCGGTGATTATACAAAATTTTTAGATATCCACGAGAAAGTTAATTTTGCATTAAAAGAAGCTTTTGATAAAGATGGTGTCGTATTTGGTTTCCAAACTAAAGAACCTACGTCTAAGTAACTAGAAAAACTTTAAGTTAGTCCTAATTAATGTTTATATGTTCAGCCCCGTAGTGTAGTTGGTCAATCATAGGAGACTCTGGATCTCTTGACAGCGGTTCGAATCCGCTCGGGGCTATACTAATGTTTAAACAAAATTAAACATATGATTGATTGGTCTTATGACAGAAAACAGTAAAAATCCATGGACAATTGAAGATGAAAGAGATCATTTCCCTAGTGTAATAGAATGGTGGTGTCCTGAAGTTTTTTTTAAAACAATGGATGATAACAAAAAATGGAGTTTAAACGCATCATTTACATATGGATACGGGAACTCAAAGAATAATTTTATATCAATGTTTAAAATGGCTCTATTCGATCAAAATAAAAATACATATTTTGAATATCTCGATAAAATGGATAAGCCATTGCTGATGTCAAAATCCATTGACGGTGGTTTTGAAATAAAGTACAATAAATCATTTATAAAAGGATCTTTTCCAGATTATGAAATGAGTTTTAACGACACTAAAAACAACATTTTGATAGATTTAAATTTTCATGCAAAATCAATGCCTCATTGGGTTGCTCAGGATATTACCAATGGACGTTTACCCCTTGGTCTTAGTTACTATAAATATGGTTTCATTCCTAAATTAGATGTGACCGGCAATATTAAATTAGACGATAAAACATCCAAACTTAAGGGCATAGGATATTTCGAACATGTATGGGGCGATTCATCTTTTGTAAACCCATTTACTCACCTCTCAGGTTTAAAAGAAACTATTTCTACATACACCAAATTTGCTGGATGGTGGATACATAATAATAAGGTAAAAATCCCGAAAACAATAGCTTTCACAAGTGAAAATAATCCGATTGGGTATGATTGGATATGGGCTGTACTGGATAACGGCTGGACCATTTTTTATGGCAATCTAATGTTTTGGGTTATGAAAGGCCCGGCTGCAGGAGTATTAATACTTTCTAAAGATGATATAAACTATGCTGAATTTGGTAACATGACATTCCGCTATAATAAAATAAAATATGCAAAAGAACTTGATTTTTCTTACCCTTCTGAAATAGAATTACATGCTGCAAAGGGAAAAGAACAACTTCATCTGACTTTTTCAATGACTCAAGAACCCAGAGAATATATATCTCGATACTCTAGTGGAAAATATTGGCTTGGTCTTTCGATATGTGAAGCGCCTGGCGAGGTAAAAGGTTACTATTATGATGGCGATAAAAAGATAGATCTCAAAGGTTTTTGTAAGATAGAACCACAGAGAAAAATATCTAGATTTGGGCACAATTCCATAAAATTGGATTTCTTGTTGCCTCCAGATGGTTTTGGTATATCTGCTGATGTAGATTCGCATTACATCAAGAAAAAAATTTCAACACATATACAATTAATACCTCGTCCAAAGTTTAGATTTATTATTAAAAATACATCTCAGTCTAAAATTGAAAATAAAAAAAAGGTTGATTGATCAAATCATCTTTACTGTTATTTTATCATTTATTTCTATTATAGCCCCTTCTCCGCGTTTACCCATGCTGCAATTTACAACAATTGTTTCTTCTGCTTTTGTGTAACCTGGGTCTTCGTGTATATGTCCGCATATTATTAATCGCGGTTTTCTTTTGTTCATAAATTCTCTCAGTTCTTTACTTCCTGCATGTTTACCAATATAGACCTTGTCTTGTAGTCCATGCGGTGGTACATGTGATACGATCACGCTTTTTTCATCCACAAGTTTTTCTATAGATGAGATTTTTTGTTGTGATGGATGTGTTCCACCCATTCCTATAAATTTTATCCCGTTTTTTTCTATTTTTTCCCCGTCTATGTTTTTTGCTTTGCTTTTATTAATTGCATTATCAACATCTGGAGTGTCTATATTCCCAGTTATTGCAAATGTTTCTATTGGTATCTGGTTCAAAAAATTGGTGGCAACTTCGCCTGGGCCAAACTGTGTGATATCTCCGCATATTATGACTAGCTCAGGTAAATATTTTTTAATATTTTCTAATAAGATATTCAGCCTGTATTGAGAGCCATGTAAATCTGCTACAGCTAGTATTTTCATTTTTATTACCTTTATATGTAATCTAATATAACTCTCAAGTCATCGGTTACAATGTCTGCATTTTTTTGTAGTTCTTCCATAGCGTTAATTGCAATTCCCAGTCCTGCTTTTTTAATCATGCCGATATCGATTCTACCGTCGCCTACTGCTATAACTTCTTTTTCAGTTATGCTGAGTTCTTCGCAGAGTTGGTCTAATACGCGACTTTTGCATATTGAATAGATTTTACCTGTGTAGAATTCGCCTTCAAGTTTTTTATTTTGCATGACTAGTTCTCCTGTTATCGTGTCGCCGTTTGTTACAAGATCATTTGCAAACGCATAGTCTATTCCTAATCTTTGTCTCAGGTCATCTGCTAAAAATTTGTAGCTATCAGTTACAATAGCTGTTTTAATTTTTTTATTTTTAAGTTCATTAATAACTTCTTTGGCATGGTCCTGAAGTGGAACAGTTCTAAAAATATCCAAAAATTCTTTTTTGCTAAAACCTTTTTGTAGTTTTGCAATATCTATACTTCTCTTGTAGAATTCTCTGGAGTCATCCTTGAATAGTCGTATTAGTTCCTCTAAAAATCCTTTGTTTTCTGCGATAACAAATATTCCTTTGTCTTTTAGTAGCGTCCCGTCCATATCGAATAATGCTAGTTTGAATTTTTTCATACCTGTTCTCCAGTTGCGTCTGGGCTAGCCTAATAAGAAAATTCTTAATAACCTTTCTCACCAAAATCAAATAAACCAAAAACATATTTCCCTTTTGCATGCCGGTTGTGACATTTGATTATAATGATTTCATAAATCTTCTTGGTTACAAGATTCCAAAAGATAAATTAATAGAAAGACTGCCGATGATAGGTGCTGATTTTGATAAAGTTGAAGGCGACGAGATAAGTATAGAGTTTTTTCCAAACAGACCTGATTTAGCATCTGTTGAAGGGATAGCACGTGCCTCAAGAGCATTTTTTGGTTTTGAGAAAGGACTTAAGAAGTATCCTATTGAAAAATCAGAGGTTGTTCTCACTGTAGATACATCTGTTGTGAAGGTTAGACCTTTTGTTACAACAGCTCTTGTAAAAAACGTAAATATGACAGATGAGATGATATCATCGCTTATGGATTTGCAGGAAAAACTACATCTCGGTCTTGGTAGAAACAGGAAAAAGGTTGCTATAGGTGTTCATAATTTCGAACCTGTTAAACCACCTTTTGTTTATAAGGCGGTTGATCCTGACTCTGTTGAGTTTGTTCCACTTGCTAAAGTTGAATCAATGACATTGCGGGAGATACTGAAGAACCATGAGAAGGGCGTTGGTTATGCTCATTTGTTAGAAGGATTTGACAAGTATCCTCTGATTGTTGATTCTAATAATAATGTGCTTTCTTTTCCTCCGATTATAAACGGTAGTCTCACTGAGGTTACGCCATTTACAAAGGATCTTTTTATTGATGTTACTGGCAGTGATAGAAAGGCGATTAATTATGCTTTGAACATCGTTGTTACCGCGCTTGCTGAGCGAGGTGGGAAGATTTTCAGCACCACTGTAAAAGATGGTGGTAAATCTTATGTTTCACCTGATTTGAACCCTGTTAAAAGGGATTTGTCTGTGGACTATGTTAATAGTATTCTTGGTACGAAATTTGGTGAAAAAGACGTTATAGATTGTCTTGGTAATATGGGTTATGATACGTCTAAAAACGAAAAAGGAGAACTAAACGTTTTTATTCCTGCTTGGCGGACAGATATTCTACATGACATAGATCTTGTTGAGGATGTTGCTGTTGGTTATGGTTTTGATAGATTCGAAACTGATCTGCCTAGGGCTATGACCTTTGGTAAGGTTTTGTCTAAACAACATCTCTATGATGGTCTTAGAAGTATAATGACGGGTCTTGGTTTTAATGAGGTTACCACTTTTACTATCTCAAATGACAATGATGAATTTGCTAGGATGGGTTTGGAAATCGGCTCTAGAGCCCAGATAGAAAACCCTATTGGCGAAGAGTATTCTAATCTTCGTGCGAGTTTACTTACCTCGTTGTTGAAGATATTAAGTGAGAATAGACATCATCCTTTGCCTCAGCAGATTTTCGAACTTGGTATAGTTGTAGGTGAGGATTTTAAGAACTCGCATAATCTCGCTGCTCTTAAGATAGATGCGAAAGCGAACTTCACAGAATGCAAATCTCTCGTAGAGACCGTTATGAGAGACGCAAATGTTGAATACACTATTAAAGACAAGGTTCATCATGCTTTTGTGAGGGGCAGATGTGCATCTGTTGTTTGTAAAGACGTTGAGATAGGGTTTTTTGGTGAGCTTCATCCAAGGACTATAACAGCTTTTGATTTAGAGCATCATGTTATAGCTTTTGAGATAAAAGCAGATAACCTGGTTCATCGATAAACTATTTTATAGTGGAACTATTTCCGCTTTCTTAGAATGACTAAGGTTTGTGATAAATGTAGGAAGAATGCTGTGACGTTCATACGTTATAGCGGTGCTCATCTATGCAAGGATCATTTCATTGAGTTTTTTGAAAAAAGGGTTAAAAAAGATGTTAAAAAACAGGGTAAGACAGAAAATAAAAGTAAGATAGCGGTAGCTCTTTCTGGTGGTAAGGATAGTACTGTTGCCTTGTATGTGGCTCATGATATTTTTTCTGAGAGAGCCAATGTTAAGCTTTATGCTATAACTGTTGATGAGGGCATAAAGGGGTATAGGGATCATAGTCTGAAGATAGCTAAAAAGAATTGTGATAAACTAGGCATAGAACACCATGTTATCTCATTTAAGGACGCTGTTGGGAAAACAATGGATGAGGTAGCTTCCATGAAAGATGAGGTTGGCGAGTGCAGTTACTGTGGCGTTTTCAGACGTTTTTGTTTGAATACAAAATCAAAGGAAATCGGTGCTAACAGGCTTGTTACAGGTCATAACCTCGATGATATGTCTCAGTCTATTTTGATGAATTTTGTTAATGGTGATATGCAGAAATTAGCGCGCCTTGGTCCTCATAAAAAGGTTCAGCCGGGTCTTGTTCCTCGTATGTTTCCTCTTCGTACTATTCCTGAGAAGGAGACTATGCTCTATGCGATTTTGAGATGTGTTGAGTACCATGATGCTGAATGTCCTTATTCGACACGTGCTTTGCGTGGTGTTTTCCGTGATATAGTTGATGACCTTGAATATAGAAACCCTGGTACACGACACAGTATTTTGAATAGCTATGATAGTATCAAGGATTTATTGTTTGAGAAATATCCGCCTTCTGAGTTGAATAAATGTAAGAGATGTGGTGAGCCGACATCTCAGTTGTTTTGTAAGGCTTGTGTACTCAAAGATAGAATGTCATGATTCTTCGTTTGAGTTATTAAAAACATTTTTATTTAGAATGCCACTGACTACTTTTGAAATGAAGCGTTTACAAACCAGATGCAAACCTATAGATGATTTGCTTGGCGGGGGAATTGAGGGTAGCACAATAACTGAGGTATATGGTGAGGCAGGTAGTGGAAAAACCAATCTATGTCTGCAGGTTTCTAGAGAGTATGCCACATGTGTTGGAAAAGTAGCATATATTGATACAGAGGGCGTATCATTAGAGAGATTGCGTCAAATGAGCGAAGGCTGCGATTACAAAAAAATCCTGTCGAACATCCTCTTTTTTTCTCCTCATTCTTTTGAAGAACAAGAGAAGATGGTAGACGATGCTGTGAAAATAAATGATGTCGGTTTGATAGTTGTTGATACGATAAACATGTTCTATCGTCTTAAGCTAGAGAACGATGAAGACGGCGCGGTTCGGTCCTTGAATAGACAGATAGCAACATTGCAGATGGCTGCTCGTAAAAAAGATTTGTATGTGGTTCTGGCTGCTCAGGTTTATGCCGTTGAGAACGATGATGTAAAACCATTTGCTGGACGGGGAATAGAACATATAGCAAAAACCATACTTAAATTTGAAAGAGTTGGCATGGGCAAGAGACAAATAACAATTATCAAGCATCGGTCTCAGCCAGAGGGCAAGAAAACTGTTTTTAATATAACTGGTAGAGGCTTGGAATAAAAGATGACCAGTATTGTTCGTTGGCTCAAAGAAAGCGCTTATACAAGTTCACTTTCACCTGCTTGCAAGATGTGCGCAAAAGGTTCTAAGCTTGTGGTTTTAATCACTGGTTTGTGCCCAGCTAAGTGTTTCTATTGTCCTTTGAGTTTTGAGAAGGGTGGTAAGGATCGTATTTTTGCTGATGAATGGGAGCTTGATGGTGAGAAGGATACAAAGAAACTGATACTTGAGGCAGAGTACATTGATGCCAGTGGTGCTGGTATAACTGGTGGCGACCCTTTGGTTGTTTGGATGAGGACAAAGAATTATATTTCTTTGTTGAAAAAAATTTTTGGTGAAAATTTTCATATTCATCTTTATACGTCCGGTCTGAAAAATGGTGAGCATATAGGTGATTTGGTGTCAGCTGGTTTGGATGAAATACGATTTCATCCTATGCCAAAGTATTGGGGTGAAATCGAAAAAAGTCCTATATTATCATCTATTAAAAGTGCTCTAAAGACAGATGTTGATGTCGCTTTTGAAATACCTGCCATACCAAATATGGAAAAAGAGATGTTTTCTCTTGTTAGATGGGCTGATGATAATGGTCTGAGTTGGGTTAATTTGAATGAACTAGAGTATTCTGAGCGTAACTGTGATGCTTTATCTCTTCGAAACTATGCTGTGAAGAATGATATTTCAGCTGCGGTTAAAGGAAGTCAGGAAACAGCGTTGAAGGTTCTTGGTATGGTTTCTAAGGAAAATTTTGGGGTTGGTGTCCATTACTGTTCTTCTTCTTTCAAGGATGGTATTCAGCTTACTAACAGGATTAAAAGAAGGGCTAATAATGTTGCTCGAGGGCATGAGGTTATTAGTGATGATGGTACTCTAATCAAAGGAGTGGTTTATAGCAAAAAAGAATCTTTACAGAGACTCTATTTATCTCTTAAAAAGGAGTTTAAAATAAACAATGATCATATATTTAATAATAAAAAGAAGAATAGGGTTGAAGTTGGTATTTGGGTTCTAGAAAAAATAGCCCCTGTTTTAAAGAAACGCGGTTTAGAATGTTACATGATTGAGGAGTATCCTACTGCAGATGCCTTGGAGGTGGAAAGGGTACCGATGCCAATTTAACTTTTGTGATGATGCAAATCATAAATTTGTTTACCTAACTAAGATTTAATGACTCTTTTATTAAGGATGATGAGGGGCTTATAAACTTGGAGGAAATCCATGTTCGAGATCTTTCTTCAATAAGCCCCCCTGTCTATTTGTTAAAAGAATTCTTCATATATATTCTATGTTGTCATTATAACAAAATCATACTGAAAATTTTATAAAGATAATATTTTGTTATTGTTATAACTTAAACTTTATAATTTGTTTTTATTGCATTATCGTTTATAGAAGTATTGGATAAGCAGGGCATATCTTTTTACCTTGGTGGAGGTGAAAAAAACATACCCGCCTAACCGTTTTTTCGGAATATTTATTTTCTATTTAATCTTTTATATTTTTTTACGGCGAAAGAATTTTTCGTGCATATCTAAGTAAACAAGAATAGCAAGTATTGTACAAATTAACATGATTACTATAAAATTAGAATAAAAAGAAGAAATGGAATTTACGATTCCTTGTGTCACTAAACTAACAATAAAAGCCGCAATGATTATAAAAGAAAAAAAAGTTATAAAAGTGTATCCTTTTGGTTGTGCTTTTTTTCTAGATAATGAAAAAAAGATTGTTAGGAGATCAGATACTAAAAATGCCAAAATAGTAATTATTAAAAAATTAATTAATTCAACGTTATTGAAGAAATATAGAATAAAAGCCAACAGGGAAAATGATATCCCAACCATTGGAACAGCAAACCATGGATGCTCTAGATTCTCTAATTGTTTTTCAATAAATTTTTCAGTAAATGCAATAAATTCTTCAACAAATGTTCTCCGGTTCATTTTTCACCGTCATCATCAATGATAATATTAAATTTTTCAAATTTAAAATCTCATGATAGAATGATTAAATGGAATTGTAGGGTCTTAGATTCTGAAAAAAGGTTGGATGCATGGGTACTGACTTTTCAACAAAACTTAAGATGATTGAGACCCAAGCTTGAACAAGGCTCAAGACCAAAAAATTGAACACAAGCAAGACTCAAGTATTGAACAAAAAGCATGACGCAAGTTTTGAACGCAGATTTAAATAAGATGAAAAGACAGGACGCAAGAATTAAACGCAGTTGAAATAAGGGTTTTGAATCTGTTGCAAGACGCAAGTTTTGGACATGGATGAAGGGTGGTGAAGATGCTTTAAATGAAAAGGTTTGTCTCCTGTATAAATAAATCCATTACAATATGTACGATTAGTGCCGATATTCCCATTATCCATATTGGTTTACGTTTTGTATCGAATCTAAGCAACAGGATTGTAAAGATTATGATTGCTATTGGTGTTAGAATTAGATGTGTGAAAACATGATATGGTAATAGTGTTTCGAATGATAATAGATGGGTTGTGTAGTATAAGCCTAGGAATAAGTCAGGCAATAGGCTGAATGCGAAGCAGACAAACGCAAGTAGCAGTTTGTTGTTTTCTTTGAAATAGGATCTATAGCAGAATATGCCTATGAAATATAGTGCAGTTCCCGCTATTAGATGAGGTATTAGTCCTGGCATTGTT
>JBFYMH010000018.1:0-12086 GCA_041305005.1 Thermoplasmatales archaeon
ATGAAATCTTCCACAAGCATCTTAACGTTTTCAGCATCTTTTGTTTTTATAAATCTGTCTAATTCGATAGTGATTGTTCTTTCTAAATCATCTTTTTTATGATGACCGCTTATGTCCTTTATAGTTACGACTATCTCTGTTAATGAAAGTAAAAAAAGTATGGATGTAAAAAATATGATATAATGTTCGTTAATCCTCAAAGCATGCTCTATCAGTATAATGTCAACGGCGATTATAAAAAAAGGCAGTACAAACGATAGTTTTTCAGCTAACGGTGAATCGAAGGTTTCTCTTAGAAAACAGCGTAGCCTCCTGCATCGTACCATATAACAATTTTTGAATAGATTATCTGGAATATAACTGTTGTGTTTTTACAGGTCGTAATAGTACTCGCCAGTTTGTTTCTGAGTCCTATCAATATATGATTCAGGTTTGTTTACGCGTGGCCTCTTTGTTTCCTCGTCACGGCGGAACGTTATATCAACATCTTTTAAAAACCGGTTCATGCCCTCATGCAAACCAAACGGGCCCTGTGCCCTTCCGTGTTTACCTGGTTCTCCATTGAAAACAATCAAAGCATCGCTAGCCATGTCAATAAAATAAACATCATGGTCTACAACAAGTGCGGATTTACCGGATTTTTCTATAACCCTGCGAATGGTTCTAGATGCAATCATCCTCTGTTCACTGTCTAGATAAGCAGATGGCTCATCAATCAAATAAATATCAGCATCCTGGACTAGACAATTAGCAATTGCAACCCTCTGCAATTCACCACCAGACAACGTATTTATGTCCTTATCCAAAAGATGCTTTAGGTTTAGTGAATCAAAGATCTCAGCCTTGAAAAAAGATGATGTGAAAAGCTGTTGCGCTTTTTTCTCCAAAAACTCCCTAACAGTGCCATTGAAATCAGGTGAGATATACTGAGGTTTATAGCTAACTTTTATGCTGTACTCAATTTTTCCACTAGATGGTTTTACAACACCTGCTAGCATTTTAACAAAAGTTGTTTTCCCAATTGCGTTGGGACCAACAATACCAACTATTTCGCCCTCGCGGATAATTCCGCTCTCGATTTCTAGATTAAAACCTTTGAAAGTTTTTTTGAGCTCCTCATATGTTATGAAAATTTTCATGTTTTGTCTCTGTTTAGGCGGATGTGAAAAAAACTCTATCTTTTCGCCAAACCGTATATTTTCTTCTTTTAGATAGCCTGTTAAATAAGTGTTTATGGCATGACGTACGCCACGAGGATAGGTAACAACACCATAAGCACCCTCATCGCCATATAACAGATGCACGTTATCGCAAAGAAAATCAAGAACAGCGAGGTCATGCTCAATAACCATAACCTTTTTCTCTAGAGATAAATTCTTTATTATCCGCGCAACCTTCAAACGTTGATATATATCGAGATAAGAAGATGGCTCATCAAAAAGATACAAATCTACATCCTTCAAAAAAGCAGCAGCCACTGCCACAAGCTGCAACTCACCACCGGAAATCTCGCCCTTATCTATCTCTTTGTTAAGGATGTTTCCAAGGTTTAGTTTATCCACTAGCTCATCAAAGTTACCTGAGTTGTCAGCTTTTTTAAGGACCTCTTTTATTGTACCTTTCATTATTTTTGGCAGTCTGTCAACATACTGTGGTTTCACTACGCTTGCGACTTCGTCGTTTGCTATGCTCTTGAAATGCTCATGAAGTTCAGTGCCAGAATAATACCTTACTATGTCGTCCCATGTAGGCTCGTTCTCGTAATCACCAAGATTAGGTTTTATCTGACCCGATAAAATTTTGAAAGCAGTGGTTTTTCCAATTCCGTTTTGACCAAGAACACCAATACAACTACCCTTTTTCGGGATAGGTAAACGGAATAGTCTGAAACCATTTTTTCCAAACTGATGGACCAAATCAGTCTCGAGTTCCTGCGCAAGACCAATGATTTTTATTGCATCAAAAGGACATTTATGAACACAGATACCACAACCAACACAGAGATCCTCAGATATCACGGGTTTACCATCAGCGCCCATAACAATGGTTTCATCACCAGACCTAACTCTGGGACAAAACTTTATACATTCAGTCGCACAATTCTTAGGTTTACACCTATCTCTGATCAATACAGCTATACGCATAACTTCAAAGAACAAGAAAGCAAAAGCCATTAAAAGTTTTTACCAACAAATAAGAATCATAAAAAGAAAAACTATAAGTTCTAAAAAAACATACATCTATCAAACATATAAGTGGATGAGGAGAATCATGATAAATAAAAATGAAAATATACACATAAGACTAGAAATCAGCAAAGACCCAAACTCAGGAAATCTAACACTTATGACAAGATTTGACCCAGAAGCACCAAATTTCTTAAAAGACAAAGACGGCTTCAGCTGGTGGCCTACACCAGAAGAAAGAGAATTTTTAAACGAAGCCTTCGACATGATACTAAAAAACAGATGAACAAAAATCAATAAATGATCATCACAACATTCTAACCTTGCAGTAAGCTCTCATAGAACAACCAATGCATCTGCGAGCATCATCATGGTTTCTAACAACATTTTTTGTTCTCATAATGTACCTCATTGTTTTAACAGTTGAATCCAACTCAAACCTGATCCGGGGGTTAAACGGTATTTTATATTGATGATAATCACCATAAACCAGTACACCGTATGGCACAAAACCACCGTAGTTATCCTCTAGAAGCTGACAGTATGTAGCGAGCTGAAACACATGGCTTTTCTGCGGCTCATTATAAACACCGGTTTTAACCTCAACAGGAATGTAGTGTTTGTTTCTCTTCACGATATAGTCTGGTTTACCAGTTAACAGATGTCTCTTAGAAAACAAGGGTTTTGCCAAAGCACTTAGATCAGAATAAGCGATTTTTCCATCCTGAATCTTATGTTTTCTTCTCAAAATTTTTGCATCTCTATAGGTTTTTCTTGATAATAATACAAAAATCAAACCAATAATCAACAAAAAAACACTAAACAAGAAAATCAGAGTACCACCCCAAAAATTATTATCAAAAAAGCTAGCGTCAAAAGTAAACATCCAATGGTTGCAAGAAAAACCGCCCTTTTCATGCCCTTCTCTGTTTTGTTCAATACAACATCTAACTGGGCATGTTTCTCAGCACCAGCATCTAGCAAAGCAGATACAGGCTCATAACCACATTTCCTTAGGTACCATGCTATTGAACAATAATGATACTGTCCTATCTCTGATGCGCTGATAACCTCTGAATTTTTAAACGAAGTTTGTCTAGTACGTCCCATCAAACATACTAAAGCCCTTCTAACTATTTATTCGTTATCTGGGGGTCGTTGAAACTAAAAATTCCCGTAAAACCTATTAAACCCCAACCGATGGGGGTCCTTGGACTTATTATGAGTTTAAAGATGGGTTTACGCAGGGAGGACAAAAACCGCTGGGAGCGGCGTGTTCCACTTACACCAAGGCATGTACGGGAATTAAAGGAAAAACATGGTATACAAACATTTGTCCAACCATCTGATATTCGTGCTTTTTCTGAAAAAGAATACATTGACGCAGGTGCGCAAACAAGCGATACTTTGTCTCCATGCTCAGTTGTTTTTGCTGTTAAAGAAATACCGATTGATTTCTTCGAACGCGGTAAGACCTACGTGTTTTTTTCCCATACGATAAAAGGCCAGAAAAACAATATGCCTATGCTTAAAAAATTGATGGATTTAGGATGTACTTTGATTGATTACGAGAAGATAATTGATAATAACGGTAAACGCCTGGTTTTTTTTGGCAGGTTCGCTGGTCTAGCTGGCATGGTTGATACCCTCTGGGTTTTCGGTCAGCGTCTGAAATCGGAGAATATAGATTCGCCTCTTAGTAAAATTAAACAAACCCTGCAGTACAAAACTCTGGATGATATCGGAAAACATCTTGCTGTTGTTGGTAAGGAGATTGGGAAAAAAGGATTACCTAAAGATATCACTCCAATGGTTGTTGGTTTCGCTGGTTACGGCAACGTATCAAAGGGTGCACAAGAAATACTTGATATGCTACCCGTAGAGGATATTGAGCCGGATGAACTAGAATCTATTTACAAGAACCTTTCAAACAAAGTTATCTACAGAGTGGTTTTCAAAGAGGAACACATGGTTGAGCCGATTGATTCAAATAAAGTTTTTGATTTACAGAATTATTATAATCATCCGGAGAATTATCGCCCTGTTTTTGAACGATATCTGCCTTATCTTTCCATTCTTGTTAACTGCATTTTTTGGAGCCCTCGTTATCCTCGTCTCATAACAAAAAAATATATCAAAGATGCTTTCAAAAATAAGAAGACCCTCAGGTTAAAGGTTGTTGGTGATATAAGTGCCGATGTAAATGGTGCTGTTGAGTTCAACGAAAAAAACACTTCTTCGGGCAACCCTGTTTTTGTTTACAATCCTCTTAATAATAAGGTAAAGGATGGGTTTGATGGAGATGGCATTGTTGTTATGGCTGTTGATAACCTCCCATGCGAGCTTCCCTTTGAGTCTTCTGAGAGTTTCAGCGAGGCTTTGAAACCTTTTGTTCCATATATTATGAAAGCTGATTATAACTTATCTGATTTCAATAAGTTGGCTTTGCCATCTGAGATTAAAAACGCTGTTATATTATATCGTGGTAAACTTACCCCTAATTATAGTTATATCAACAAATTTTTATAAGGTAATTCTCTTCGCTGCTTGGAAGTTTTACAAGTTTGGAGGCAATATTTATGAAAAAAATACTTGTACTTGGCGCAGGCATGGTTTCGCATCCGATGATTAAATATCTTTTGGATCAACCTGATTTTCATGTTATAATGGCAAGTAGAACAGTCAGCAAAGCAGAGCATATGATTGATGGTCACCCAAATGGTGAGGCTTTTGAATTGGATGTAAATGATGATAAAAAAGTTGAGGAATTTGTTTCTAAATCAGATGTTGTTGTCAGCCTATTGCCTTATACTTATCATGTTAAGGTTGCTGAGATGTGCATTAAACACAAGAAAAACATGATTACTACATCCTATGTTAGTGATGCAATGAAGGCTTTAGATCAGAAAGCAAAGAATGCAGGGATACTAATACTAAATGAGTGTGGTCTTGACCCAGGTATAGATCATATGTCTGCTATGCGAGTTATCCATGATGTTGAAAAAAATGGCGGTAAGATAGTTAGTTTTAGATCAACCACTGGTGCCTTGCCTGCATATCAGAGTAATAACAACCCTTTTGGTTACAAGTTTTCTTGGTCCCCACGTGGTGTTTTGCTTGCTTCGCGTAACTCTGCTAAATGGCTTGAGAACGGTAAAGAAGTATCTATCCCTGGTGAACAACTATTTGAAAACTATAAATTACAAGATGTGCCTGGTGTTGGTGCTTTTGAGAATTACCCGAATCGTAACTCAGTTCCATACAAAGATAGTTATGGATTAAAAGATGCAAAAACAGTTTACCGCGGGACATTCAGGATGCATGGTTGGTGTGAGACCATGAGAAGCATAGCCCATTTAGGCTGGCTTAGTGAAGAAACACCAAAGGGTTTTTCAGGTAAAACATATGGTGATCTAACCAGGTTTTTAATAAAAGCTAAACCAAAAGACAACCTTCAAAATGCTGTTGCCGAGAAACTTGGTCTAAAACCTTATTCTGCTGTTATTAAAAGACTTGAGTGGTTGGGCCTTTTTGGCGATGAAAAACTACATGCTGATAAAAACAATCCGCTTGATTATCTAAACGTTTTAACCCTTAGGAAGTTGGCTATGGGTGAGCACGATGTTGACATGATTGTTATGCATCACGAGTTTGTGGCTGAGTATAAATCAAAAAAAGAGTACGTGACATCAACTCTAGTTGATTATGGTATACCTGATGGTGATACATCTGTTGCCCGTACTGTTGCACTTCCGGCAGCGATTGCAGTAAAAATGATTCTTCATAAAAAAATGAACATGACTGGCGTTCATATTCCAGTAATTCCAGAAATTTACAATCCTATTCTAGATGAATTGGACGAGATGGGTATCAAATTCACTGAGAAAACAGAGAGACTTTAGGTAAGTTTCTCTTAAATTTTATTTATCGAAGATATACTCTTTTTCTTTCTAAAATCTAGTTTTATATGGAGTGGCCATTCGGTTTTTTCCGAACGTTTTCAACCAGTATATAAACCTAAAATGATATAACCATCCCTAAAGGAAAAGTGATGTGATAAATTATGAATGAGAAAAAAAAGTCTAAACTATATGCAGTGATATTAGTCGGAATAATAGTTTTCGCAGGTTTTGTCCTTGTTATAAATCTGCCAAGACAAATAGTTAGCGGCTCAGGAACGTATCCAATAAAAAACTTTGGTTCGTATGAAGAGCTCACAAGTTTTTTGATAACAGGTAATCAAAATGTTGGTCGTTATGGAAATGGTTTTTTTAGCGGCATGTTAGGTGAAAATGCTGTAGAATTTGATTTGGCGACATCAAAAGCTAATGGCGCTGAAGAACAAGGTGGTACAAATGTTGATTACTCAAAAACAAATGTTCAAGTAGAGGGTGTTGATGAACCAGATGTAGTGAAAACCGATGGTACTTACTTGTATGTCGTTTCTAATAATAAAGTAATTATTGTAAAAGCTTATCCTGCTGAAGAAGCCGAGATAATTAGCGAGATAGAGTTTAACGAGTCTTCAACTATTTTGAACATATTTATTGATGGCTCTAGGCTTGTAGTCTTCCTTCAGACATATGATTACCCGATTCTAAAAAACGCATTTGCTGCTGAGGACTCTAAAATGGTCTCTTGGTATAGCTCACCTGATACTTATGTAAAGATTTATGAGTTAGAGGATATGAGCGAACCTAATCTCGTAAAGGATATCGTTGCAGGCGGTAGCTTCTCCGGTGCAAGACTTATAGGCGATTACGTCTATGTTATAACAACACAATATTCTTACAGTACTGATGAAAACGACACAATAGTCCCGAGGCTTATGATTAATGATGAAGTAATTGAGGTTGCTTTATCCGATATATACTATGTTGACATACCTGAGAAAAGCAGCACATTCACAAATATAGTATCTATTAATATTCATGATGATGATGAGGATGTGCATCAGAAGATTTTCTTGCTTGGAACAACCCAGACATTATACGTATCAGAAAACAACATCTATGTTTCCTACTCGATGTGGTACTACGATTACCCATCTTTAGAGAAGATACTCGAGGATAAACTTTTGCCGCTTCTACCTGTTTCTGCTAGGGCCCAGCTTGATACAGTCGAGGGACTTGATTTAGAGGATTATCAGAAGCAGACTATTGCACAATGGATTATACAAGGCTATGTGCAATCTTTATCGGATGAACAGAAATCAGAAATCGTAAAAGACATAGCTAAAGACACAGAAAAAACCATAATTCACCGTATAAGTATTGATAATGGCCAGATAAACTATGAATCACAAGGTACTGTAACAGGTTATGTTAAGGACCAATTTTCATTGAGTGAATACAATGATTACTTACGTGTGTCTACAACTTTATCTGGATCAACGTTAAGTTATTACATGGGTAGTGTGGAATCCCAGAACAACGTTTACGTTCTTGATATGGATCTACAACTTGTCGGTAGCCTAGAAGGTATTGCACCAGGTGAGACAATTTATGCTACACGTTTCGTCGGTGACGTATGTTACCTGGTTACATTTAGGCAGGTTGACCCGTTCTTTGTAATAGACCTTAGTGAGCCTACAGACCCACAAGTTTTAGGTCAACTGAAGATACCCGGTTACTCAACTTATTTGCATCCATATGATGAGACACACGTAATAGGTATTGGCAGAGATGGTAGCAAAGTGAAGATCTCTTTGTTTGACGTTAGTGATATGAGCTATCCAACCGAGCTTTCAAACTATACTATACAAAACGAGGATGAAAAAGATTGGTGGTGGGCGGAATCTTCAGCGTTGTACGAGCACAAAGCCTTCCTATTTGACAGAGAGAAGAACCTATTGGTTATACCAGCTGGAACCTACTATAAACAACTAGCCTACGTGTTCGATATAACCCTTGATGACGGAATAAACCTGAAGGGCACGATATCGCACGATGTTGAAACAGAAAACGAGGAAGAAAACAACGGCGAAGAAATGTATTACATGTACTACGATGATGGAAACTCTATACAGAGAACCCTTTACATTGAAAACGTTTTGTACACGATTTCAAAAAACATGGTGAAAATGAACAGCCTCGAAGATCTAGATGAAATCAACAGCGTAGAACTAGTGTAAAAAACATTTAAATTAAAATATACGAGAGAGGGGTGCAATCCCGTCCATCTCCTCTTCTCCCCTCTCTTGTATTCTATTTTGCATAGTATCTTTAAACCCTGAAAATCTTTTAGAAAACAAGTTATTTTAAGATAATTTTGTAACATTAACTTAAAACATAGCAAAGTTTATATAAATTATATAAAATATATTAAGATGCAGTAGTGTGAGTAATATATGAAAAAAATCATTGCAATAATTGTAGTTTTAATATTAATTGGAAGCGCTGCGGTAATCCTTGTAAGAGAAAATAAAGAAATAAAACAAGAAGAACCTGAAACTTTGCCTATTTTGGGAGAATTAATAACACAAGACTATGAATTTTCAAACCCGACTATAAGCGAAGACGGAGAATACGTTAACATATACGTGGAAGAAGCAGATTTCTATGATATTCACCACGGTAGGCCCACCATGCCTGTAAAAACCACCACATATGAATTCCCATTTGGAACAAAGATACTTGATGTAATCTGCGAATACACAAAACCTGAAACAATAAAGATATCAAAGAAAATCTCACCCGGGTCATGCTCAACCTTAACAGGCGAGGATGGAAGTATTTACAACGAGAGTGCAATGTTTCCAGCAAGTTTCGTATCTTACAACACTGGCGGGGGCCTATCAAACCGTGAACATAAAACATTTCTAACTGTTAGAGTAAACCCAATAACATATAGACCAGCAGACTACGAGATAGATTTTATTAAAAATGCTACTGTTAAAATAATTTATGAAACACCAAAGACGCCTTTGCTGGAAAATAAAACTGAATATGATCTTTTAATAATCACAATCTCAGATTTCAAAAGACCTTTACAAAAACTAGTTGCTCACAAAGAAAAGATGGGTGTTAAAACAAAACTTGTAACACTAAATGAGATAAAAGACGTTGATGGTAGAGACACGCAAGAACAAATAAAATACTACATAAAATACGCGATTGAAACCTGGGGAATCAAATACGTTGTTCTTATTGGTGGTATGAAGGGCCAAACAACAAAATGGAACCTACCAATTAGATACAGTCATGTCCTAGTTAAAGAAGGTAAACAAGAAGTACCCGAGCCAGAGTTCATAAGCGATTTATATTTTGCAGATATCTACGATTCTGAGGGTAACTTTTCCAGCTGGGATTCGAACAACAATGATGTTTTTGCAGAAGGCGATGGTTTAACAATAATAGATGAAATGGACCTTTATCCAGATGTTTACCTTGGTCGTCTTCCATGCAGAAGCAAACGCGAAGTCAGAATAGTTGTAGATAAAATAGTTGATTATGAGAAAAGCAAGGCTAGTGATAGCTGGTTCAAAAAAATGATACTAGTATCAGGTGATCACTGGAAAGATCCCGGTAAAATAAGCGAGGGCGTACTGATAATGGACAAAGCATCTGAAATAATGTCGGATTTCACACCAGTAAAACTCTATGCTACTGAGACGAATAAACTACTAGTCAGGGACGTAAACAAGGCAATAAACAAAGGAGCTGGGTTCATGTATTTCAGCGGACATGGAGGCAATACTGCTTGGGGGATACACTACCCGCCTGATGCAACTGGATGGGCGCCGTCGCTTGGTAAACTAGGTAAAATCAGTTTCTACAACACGTTTTACATGAATTTCCTCAGAAACAAAAACAAGCTACCAATAACTGTTGTAGGTGGGTGCTTTAACGGACAGTTTGACATATCGATAGGAAAAAGTCTGCAGAGAGGGAAAATTAAATTATCTGCGTCTAACTGTTGGGCATGGAAACTGGCTAGTAAACGAGGTGGGGGCAGTATAGCAACCATAGCAAATACCGGGCTAGGAACACATGCCATGGGTGATGCAGATCAAAATGGTGTAAACGATTACCTGGAGATACTGGATGGGTGGCTTGAGCTTAGATTTTTCAAACTATATCAAGAACAAGTGGACGTATTAGGAGAATTACACAGCGGGGCGATAACAGATTATCTAAACACGTTCCTGTGCAGCAACGATGAGATGGATACAAAGATGGTACAGCAGTGGGAGCTATTTGGTGATCCGAGTCTTAAAGTTGGTGGCTATTAATAAAATATCTTTTCGAATCTTTTTTTATTAATATTCACCGATATCATTTTATAACTAAGAAAGATACCGCTTAAACAGTGGATTAACTATATTTTAAAGGGGAATGAATGTTATGTCGATTAAACCAGCAGATGTTCACAAAACACTTGGCAGATACATGTTGGCAGATGGTTTTGATTTGGTTTTAGATCTTAAAAAAAGCAAAGGCTGTCGTATTTACGACTCAAGGAATAACAAGTATATGCTTGATTGTTTCTCTTTTTTTGCTACCGCTCCGCTTGGATGTAACCCTCCAGAATTAACAAGTCCTGATTTTATAAAAAAAATGGGTGAAATATCTGTTAACAATCCTACTAACTCTGATATTTATACTGTTGAGATGGCTGAGTTTGTTGATAGTTTCATGAAATATGCTGTTCCGAAAAACTTTCATCACCTGTTTTTTATAAGCGGTGGTGCTCTTGCTATTGAGAATGGTTTAAAGACTGCTTTTGATTGGAAGATACGTAAGAATATTGCACGAGGTAAAGGCGAAATCGGCACACAGGTAATTCATTTTAAAGAGGCGTTTCATGGAAGAACAGGTTACACTATTTCCATGACTAACACTTTTAATCTTGATAAAACAAAGTATTTCACCAAGTTCGATTGGCCAAGAATTGTAAACCCAAAGATAAAATTCCCATTAAATAAAGAAAACCTTGAGAATGTTAAAAAAACTGAGAAACAAGCGGTAGCTGAAATAGAAAATGCTGTTGCTAAGAATCCAGATGATATTGCTGCTCTTATCATAGAGCCAATCCAGGGTGAAGGCGGGGATAATCATTTCCGGAAAGAGTTTTTCCATGAACTAAGAAGACTATGTGATAAGCATGAGATGATGTTCATAGTTGATGAGGTTCAAACTGGTGTTGGTCTGACTGGTAAAATGTGGGCTTATCAACATTTTGATTTCGAACCAGACATAGTTGCGTTTGGAAAGAAGACGCAGATCTGCGGTATAATGGTCAATGATCGTGTTGATGAAGTAAAAGAGAACGTTTTTGCTGTTCCAAGTCGGTTGAATTCAACCTGGGGTGGTAACCTTATCGACATGGTCCGCTGTCAGAAATATCTGGAGGTTATGGACGAGGAGAACCTAGTTAAAAATGCCGAAGTGCAGGGAAAACGTTTATTGCAAGGTTTGGAAGAAATAGAAAGGGAACATCCAAAAAAAATATCAAATACACGTGGACGAGGGCTCATGTGCGCATTTGATTTACCCACGCCAAAAGAAAGAGATGATTTGAAAGATAAACTCTATGCAAACAATCTACTGGTTCTTTCTTGTGGGTCTGTAACTATAAGATTCAGACCACCACTAACGATATCTTCTGAAGAAATAGATGAGGCTCTAGAGATAGTTGATAAAACTGTTAAATCATTCTAAAAAACTTTTTCAAAATATCCTACTAGATTCTCTATCTTTATTCTCTCTTGCTCTGTCGTATCACGATTTCTAACTGTAACCATTTTATCATTTAAACTATCATGATCAACAGTAACACAAAACGGTGTGCCAATCTCATCCATACGAGCATAACGCCTGCCGATCGTCCCACCATCATCATAATAAGTGGTTATACCAACGCCTCTAAGACTATCATCTATTTCTTTAGCGACTTTAA
>JBFYMH010000019.1:0-3364 GCA_041305005.1 Thermoplasmatales archaeon
GTACAGAAAAGTTTAGTTTCATATCAACAAAATCTTACTGATAAGAGAAATTAATTGCATAGGATAAATATTTATAAGAGAATATAATTAAATTATTTGTAATTCGGGAGGTAAAAGATAATATGAGAAACAGTTCTATGAATAAGATGCTAGTCGTCGGTCTGATAATACTTTTTGTTTTATCTGGCTGTGCAAATGCTTTTGGGTCACAAACAAAAGAATCCGATGCTGATAAAATTACTACCACGACTTCTACTTCTGAAACCAAATATATCGAGTTGGAATTTTCTTTTTCTGATCCTGAGATAGTAAAATGTGGTAACTACTGGATAGTTCGAGTCAATGAAACAAACCATAATAGATACGTTCTTTTTGATTTAAATCCCGGTAAACCTGTCATGCCTGTGAATATGTCGATCTTTGAGTTAGTTTTCGGCTCAGAAATACTAAATGTTGAATATGAACATTCCACCCCACAGATTATCGATCTTCCAGGTAAACTCGCGTTTTGTACAGCAACATATGATAATATAGAGTCTGAGAAAATTCCCATGGACAAAAGTATCTATGAAAGCTCAGAGCCGTATCCTCCAAATTGGGTATCTTATCATACTGGCGGAGGTTTGTCAGAAGGAGAACATACAACATTTCTGGTATTGAGAGTTTATCCTGTGAGATATTTCTCAGAAAATAACCAAGTACAGTTTATTCAAACTATCACAGTAAATATTAGCTATAGAGAACCTTCAAAACCAATTTTGCGAGACAATGATGCATATGATTTACTTGTATTGGCTCCTTCGTCATTTACTAACTCGCTTCAACCGCTAGTGAACCATAAAAATAAGTTTGGTGTAAAAACAAGCCTTGTTTCATTAGAACATGTTTACAATAATATCTTGGATGGGCGGGATGAAGCTGAAAAAATAAAATTATTTATAAAACAAGCAATTGAAGAATCAGGAATTAAATACGTGTTATTAGTCGGTGGACGAAAGGGTCAGTTTTTTTCATGGAATCTACCCGTCCGTTATAGTGAAGTAGTACCTACGGAAGAACAAGAGTATCCAGAGCAATCTTTTATTAGTGATTTATACTTCGCAGATATATACTACGCTAATGGCAGTTTTTCAAGTTGGGATTCAAACAATGATAACGAATTTTCTGTATGGAATGAGACTTTCAAGGACGAAATGGATCTATATCCAGATATCTACTTTGGCCGTCTTCCATGTAGAAATACTTTTGAAGTTAGAACAATGGTAAACAAAATCATAAAATACGAAAAAGTTTCTAATAAAAATAAACAATGGTTCAAAAATCTAATTCTAGTTGCTGGTGATTCTTACAATGATACAAGTCATTACAACGAAGGAGAATTGATATCTGAAAAAACTGTAGAGTTGATGCCTGGCCTTAACCCAGTAAGAGTATATGCGAGAAACGGTCAGGATATCAACAGAAAGAATGTAAACAAAGCAATGAACCAGGGTGCTGGTTTTGCTTATTTCTGTGGTCATGGAAGCCCCGGTACATGGAATACACATTATCCACCAAATGGTACACAATGGGCTACAGGATACGGTACCAAGGATATGACTTCTCTATTAAACTTCGGTAAACTACCCATCGCAGTAGTTGGTGGTTGTCATAATGGCCAGTTTGATGTAACTGTATTAAATCTTCTTAAAGATTTTAAATATGCTTATTATCATTCAACTGGGATAACTGAGTGTTGGAGTGAAGTTTTAACTAGAAAACTTGGTGGCGGGGCAATTGCTACCATATCAAATACAGGTTTAGGCACGCATGGTGATGGAGACATAGATAACAATACCATATGTGATTATCTTGAGATACTAGATGGATGGCTTGAGCTTCGTTTCTTTGAACTTTACGGAAAAGAAAACAAGGATGTACTAGGCGCAAATCACGCAGAAACGCTCACAGGCTACTTGAACATATTCTTAGGTGATGAGACAAAGATGGATGTAAAGATGGTACAGCAATGGGCTCTGTTTGGTGATCCCAGTCTGAAAATCGGAGGATACCAATAATCTATTTTTTTAGAAATAAATCAGTAATAGTTAATTACTTCATACTATAATACACAGGACCGAAAACATATGAAAAAACAACCTATCCTAGTTATCGAACACTGCGAACCTCTTTTATCTGATTGGCTGAAACTTGAATATAACCATGCAGTTAAGCTATGGGATGGAGAAACTTTATTTACAAGAGTAAATGATAAAAAATCAACTAATTTTTTGAAAAAAATTGGTAGAGTTGACAAACAAAAAGCAAAAGAAGTTTTATACGATAAAAAATGCATAGTGCTTGATCCACTGGCAAAAAAACCTTTAACAACAAAAGATTTTTCAAAAATTGATGCAATAATTGTTGGCGGAATACTTGGTTACGAAGAACCAAAAGGGCGAACAAAAAAACTAATTAGCGATAAATCTGGTTTTGAGACAAGGCATCTTGGCAACATCCAACTTACCATAGATGGTGCGGTTTTTGTCACAAAAGCAATCTCACTTGGTTTGAGGCTTAGTGATATTGAGATAGCACGTGAAATAGAAATAATTCATGATCAAATACATTCAACGTTATTACCATTTGGTTATCCGATAATTAACGATAAACCTGTGATTACACCAGGATTGGTTGAATACATAGCAAGATACTAAGTTTTTATCAAATTCTATTCGTTGACTGTCTTGCTCCAGGGGTTCATATCACTTTCCCTGCACTAATTTTTACGCCGATCTCATTTCAATCCTAAAGTATAAGTTCTACTAAATAATTCTATTTTGTGAGGATGGAATAAAATATGAATTTGAAAGACTTCTTTAAACCTGATATAAAAAAGATATTTGCAGCTATCGTTGTTTTTTCAATTGCATTTGTACTAATCATACCTTTATATGTTACTGGACTTCATAGTCCATCTATGGTGGAATATATAATGGGTTATACAGCATTTCCTAGTTTGCTATTTGGCAATATTTTGCAAAATGTATACAATCCTGGTTTCATACATGAAAACTCATTAATTTCTATTGTATCATTTTTTTTATTATCTATCTTATCACTTACTTTTAGTATATTATATTGGTACTCATGGGGATGCATATTTGTATACTATTTTGACAAATTAATAGATAGAAAGAAATCATTGCAAGAAAAACATGATTGAACTTCAGCTACATTGATTTCATTTAAAAAAATAAAAAAAAGAAGAGAGATGTAATTTTTACTTAAAGTCTCATTTACCTCTTTTTGAGGTATGGAAGACCAGTTCTTTTGTTTACACCAACAGCGTACCCGTTTGGTAAATCACAGGGTTTACCACTTT
>JBFYMH010000020.1:0-5583 GCA_041305005.1 Thermoplasmatales archaeon
ACAAAAGCTTCTTCGTTAAACTCAGGTATTTTGAAGTCTGATTCCTCTTCCTCTGTTGTTTCTTTTCTTCTTTTTGCCATCGCAGTGGGATAAAGTTCTTATTTAAAGGTTTTTCCCATCATGTATTTGTTTATAAAAATTCTATGCCCTCAGGTAGTTTATCCAAATATTTTCTAAAACCATCTGGCCAATGCTCAGGGTCTAAGCCTTTTTGTGCAAGAAAAGCAGTTGTCCAACGCTCCAAACCAATTCCGGAACAGCCGCTCCAAAGCTCGCTTTTTTGCGCCTTTATGTTAAAAGCAGAGATATACTTGTCCCCAAGTATGCTAAGGTTCTGGAACTCTAGCCACTCAGAATCTTTTCTTGTTCCCCGGTATGGCATATACGCCTCGAAATCAATCGTCCCAGTATCCTGGGTTGATTCATCACTTATCTTCCCAGCTTGTTGCATGTACCATGGTGTAACCCATGCCATACGCCATTCAAGGTCGAATATCTTGTTGAAAACATGTTTGTAACGATCAAGTAGTTTTTCACGCAGTTTTAGTAATTGTTCCTTTGTTCCAATATAAACTGGTTCAATGCGGTGGAATTCATCAACACGCTCAATACCATGCCTACCACCTGATTCATATCTACCAGATATAGCAGTTTTATCATAAACAAGAACTGGCAATGATTTTTCAGAGATTGTTTTTCCTTTGAAAGACCAATATATCACTGGACATTGCGCGTAACATATTCCAGCGGCTGGCGTCGCAATATTCTTTTTTAGTTCCTCAACCGGCACTTCTTTTGTGATTTTTGTTAGATCAATGAAGTTCTGCCATTTATCCACATCCCTTGTCATCGGCTCAGAAACATAGTATATCTCAGCAGGCATGCCCTCAAGATGACCTGTTTTAAGCCATATATCAAACGGGACGATGTGCGACTCGATAACCTCTTTGAAACCAAGTGGTTTAAGAACCTCATCTATAGCGACTTTCTCCATGGTTTTCAGTATAGCTGCTGATTGGGCATAATAAAACCATTTACCCTTAGTTGGTCCTTGTTTAATCCAATCCAGTTTTACCATTTCCTCAGTTGGATCCTTTGACCAAACAGGTTTCTTTCCCTCAGATTCCCATATAAGCTTCCAGAACTCTGCCTTACCCTCATAATGCTGATTGTCAACCTTTTCTTTAACAAGGTTTATCATGCGATCAATGTAGTTATGCTGCAAGAAATCTTGGGAAACATCTTTTAGTGTGATTGTCGCATGTTTGCCTCTGATTTTTACATCAGCAAAAGGTATTGAAACTTCTTTCAAAGGTTCCTTTTCAAGATCAAAAGTAATCGTGTAATTTTCGACTGTTATTTCACGGACACCGAGATGATGTTTTTCCCCGAAGTCCCTGCTGAAAGCATTTTTTATTTGTAGTAATGTGTTATGGGGACGTAAATCGCCCTCCGAAGTTATAGTGAGTGTTAAAGCTTTTTTTTCAATTTTAAACTGTTCTATCTCTGCAACTTTTTCCTGACCTTTTTTTAGAATGGTTGAGTTAATAGTAGAAACAAACTTTTCAATATCTTTTGAAATGGAGGATACATCTCCGCTAAACACAAATGTTGCTTTTAGATCAAATTTCATAGTGAAACTCGCTATAAACTATCTGATTATTAATGTTTATCCAATGTTACTTTATCAGCAACTGAAATACAAGCAAGATAATCATCCAAAGTGTGCAATAGAGACGAAACTGATTTGCTATCAATATGCGCCTCAAGCCTTTTTCCTTTCGCAGATGATTTCACGAAATTAAAATCATCAACTTTCACAGATCGCATAATTGTTTTAACTTTCTCAGCATCATCAAACTCCATAACTATATCACAAGTTACTTTCATGGTTTTACACCACCTATTTGCTTTGAAATGATTTTATCAACAATCTCAAGAAATTCCTCTTCCTTATCAGAGTTTATAGTTGCACCAGCAGCTATCTTATGACCACCACCATGACCATTTAGTTTTTCAGCTGCTTCTTTCATAGCAACACCAAGGTCCAATCCATTGCTAACAAGATGCTGGTTTCCCCTGCAAGATACGTGAACCTCATCATTTTTTTGTGTAAGAGCAAACAGAGGTTTGTTTTTATCAAGAAGATAATTAGCTGCAATACCACTGACTACACCGCCCTGCGATGAATCGTTACTATAAAAATATCGAAAGCTTTTTTTCTCTTTACAGCCATCTTTCTCCAGTTTTAGTAGTTCATCTAGTATACTTTTTTTGTATTCCTTCTCAAGTTTCACTGCATTTTCAAATGATGTTTTATCATTTAGACATATCAACAACCCAAGACTACGGTTTCCACCTTTACCACATGAATCCATCAGATCTGCATAACGCTCTAGCTCACATTGCAACGTATCAGACCAGTAGCGTTCTCTTATCACTGTGTCAAGTATGTTTTTTTCGCAACCATTTTTTATAAGATTTAAAACTAGCATTGATTGAAGTTGTTTCTTCTTTTTTTTGTCAAGTTCTTCCAATTTAGTGTTTTCACCAACATGAAGTTTTTCCAGCAAGTCAAGTATTTTTTCTTTGTTGCCTGACAGGCCAGGATAAAAAGGATCTATTGAATAAAAAATTGCATCAAAAATGTTGTCGCCATATAGTTTGATGCTGTTTTCTTGTTTAAGATAATTATTTTTGATTGCTTCGTCAAGAATTGTTTTGTTGTATCCTCTTATACCACCTATGTATTGTTTATCACCAACTGCACCAGCTAGTGCAAGTGATACTAAATCCTCGTTTTTTGAGTCCATCATTTTTGCTAGTGAGTAAGTTAGTGTAGCACCGCATGCCTCGTAGTTTCCATCTATGCCAAGTATGTTTGAGTTGATTTGTACGATGTTGTCGCTAGTCTCTTTTTTAAGGTATTGATGATGGTCTAAGATTATTGCTTTGCATCCAAGTTTTTCTATTGTTTCTATCTGACCGCTACCCATGTCAGAGAAAAATATGATTTCGTTTTCCTCTTGTTTTAATCTCTCAAAACCTTGTGTAAACGGGTTTCTCATAAGAGTTGCATGGAAATTGTATCCTTTACGATAAAGTGCATTACATATTATGCCGGCTGCTGTTATTCCATCCGCATCATAGTGGGAGATGACTCTTATTCTCGTACACTTTGGATATGATAAAAGAAGTTCTATCGCTTTTTTGTTTAGTTTTGAAAGTTCGTCTGTCATAGTTTATACACTAGGCTATAATTTAGCTGTTTTTAAAAATACAGGTTCTATTATTCTGACAGTAGTTTTGCTTGTTCTGTTGTATACTTCCAGTCTTTTGGAAGTCCGCCCTGTAGGCGATAGTATTTTTCTAGGCCACGTATCTTTGATTCTAGAATCTGAAGACCTCTTTTGTTTTTGAAGTCTTTTTTGTGTTCATCAAGATGTTTCTTTAGTTGCGATGCTCTGTTTATCAGGTTTCTTAGGTCCTCAGGGACGTCTTGTTTTACTTCATTTTCTTCTAGTACCTTGGTGAGTCTTTTTCCTGTTGCGACTCTTATATCTGGTACAGCATACTGGTCCCTTAGTATAATCCCTATCTCGCTTGTGGATTTCCCGCTTCTTGCTAGTTCTACCGCTCTGGATTCCACTTCCCTAGGGTTTAAAGCACTCCAATCAGGATGTTGTTTTTTCTGTTTTGTGTCTACGGATTTTGTTTTTCTCTTTGGCATTGTTTTTTACTCCAGGATGACCCTTAAAGTAAGTCCTGAATAAAGTTATAATTTATATCCTTTACTCTCTGCGATTTTATCAATAATTTATCACTTTTGCTCTTTATTTTGTAATATTTTTATAGAGGAAACGTTTATTAATTTGAATGTCTTCGGTTTTTTAGATATAATTATCTCAGGGGGAGAAAAAAATGAAATCAGCCAATACTGTAGTTTTAGAAAAAAAGTCATTAGATGACGCAGTTGCTATTGCTAAGAAAGGTACCAACTGTGGAATGTGCAGAATCGATTTTCTTGGAACAGGTTTATGTCCCTCTGGGTTAGTATCGACACGCATGATGTAGATAAGGAATTAAAAACAGCATTAGAACGGAAAAGAACAATTGTAAATCAAAAAACAGAAACTACGCAACGAGAAAGGATCTCAACTTTAAGACAGTAAAATTATTTTATTTTTTGAAATCTGGTCCCGAGTTTTTTCATCACTTTAGGCAGCATCGTGTATTGCATGTCATCCATAGTTAGTCGGTGTGGTTAGAATGGCCATTATATTTCATGTCTTCAGTTATGCGGTGCTCTTTTACATGTAATATAAAATGCCGGGTCATCAAATAGATCCGTTGGCTCAGTCATTTTCGTAGAATTTTTTCATATCATTAAGAGACATGGGCTCGTAATCAAATGCGTGACCTGCACTGCCAAACTTTGTGTAACGCTCCATTACAATCTTTTTCATTGCATCTCTTGACAGACCCAAATATTTTCTCGGGTCAAATTGCTCAGGATTTTCTTTCATGAACTTTCTGATAGTGGCAGTTACTGCGAGTCTTAGATCTGTATCAACATTTACCTTTCTTACCCCTGCTTTAATTCCTTCCTGAATCGCCCATAAAGGAACTCCGTATGTTTCTGGGATTGCACCGCCATATTTATTTATCTGAGCGATCAATTCTTGTGGTACCGATGATGAGCCGTGCATTACCATATGCAAGTCTGGGCAAAGCTCGTGAATTTTTCTAATAATATCCATTGCGAGTAGGTTTTTATCTGGAGATGGTTTGATTTTGAATTTGTACGCACCGTGACTTGTTCCTATTGCAACAGCTAACGCATCAACTTTTGTTTTTTCTACAAACTCTTTTACTTGGCCGGGGTCTGTTAATTTTTCTCGTCCAGAACCTATTCCATCTTCAATTCCACCGAGACAACCGAGTTCCCCTTCAACTGTTATTCCAAGAGGATGAGCAATGTTTACTACCTTTCTTGTGATTTCAATGTTGCTATCAAAATCTCTTGGTGTTTTTCCATCTTTTTGTAAAGATCCATCCATCATAACAGATGAAAAACCTAGATCAATTGCTGTTTGACATATTTCTACACTTGTTCCGTGATCAAGATGAAGTGCTATGGGAATTTTTGGATATTTTTCAATACAAGCATTCATAATGTTTCTCAAAAATATTATATCAGAATATTCTAGCGCTCCTTTTGATGCAGCCATAATGACGGGAGATTCTACTTCTTCAGCACCGCTCATAATAGCTTGCGATTGTTCCATGTTGTTTACATTAAAATGTGGCACCCCGTAGCCTTTTTTTGCTGCTTCATCTAGTATTTGTCTCATTGAAACCAATGGCATATTTTTTCACCTCACAAGTCATAAAATATTTTTGCTTCATCGAGTCTTTCTTTTGGAACTGTCTTTAATTTTCCGACAGCTGCTTCGAGGGGCACTGAAACTATTTCAATTCCTTGGAGGGCTACCATTTTTCCGAACTCGCCGTTTTCTATCATGTCTGCTGCACGGATTCCAAGACGTGTTGCTAAATTGATATCAAATGCTGTTGGTGTCC